>NZ_JAUBSB010000043.1:0-56389 GCF_036702135.1 Microcoleus sp. LAD1_D3
AAGCCCTTCAAGTGGACTTATAAGGGTAAAGTATTAGCGGTTTAGTGGGTATTCTATTTTCGCCGAGCTGTACTAGCGACAATTTATTATTATATAACTCTCTAGTTTTGAGTTCTATGCAATCAAATTTTGATGATAGAAAAAAATCCACACTTTCTGATTTTTTGAGATCAAGTGCAGTCAATTACTTTTTTTGCAACATCCGAATATTTATTTAACGAACCGCGAAGACGCTAAGAACGCGTTCGGCGAAGCCGTTCCCGAAGGGTAGGAAGAAATGAAGAAGGCGGGGCGGGCTTACAGATATTCTGGATGTGAATTTATAGATAATTTAAAACTCTTAAAAATGGGTTCCCACAGAAAAAGCACCGACGACTGGCCGTGTTTCGTCTCGGTGCTTTTTCTGGTTCGCTCCTCACACGTCCATCAATATAGCTGACTCAGTAAATTGTGTCAATACTTTTTCCAAAAATTGTTTTTTGAGTCGGCTGCTGCCGGGGTGTCGGTGCGGTGGAGCGAGGCAAAACTTCTGCAATGCAAGGGTTTTGGCCGATCGCCCGCGATTGGATTGAGCAGAAAAATTTTAGTTCAATTCCAGCAGCCAGTCCAAAATCAGAGCGTTGACTTCACTCGGCCGCTCGTCGTGAGGACAGTGGCCTGTGTTGGGAATTGAAACAAATTTCACTGGTTTATCGTTGGCGGCCAATTGTTGATAAATCTGGCTGCCGGCGATGGGTGTCCAGGGGTCGTCTGCGCCCCAAAGTACCAATAACGGACGATCGACTTTGGGCAGCAATTCTGACGGTTGAGGGCCTGGAGGGGCTGTGAGAATCGAGGCAAACACTTGTTGAGCTCCTGGCTCGCAGGAGGGGGCGTGCAGGAGTTCTACGAGTTCGTCAGTGATGGCTTCGCGGTTCCCGTAGACTTGGCGCAGGGTGTTGCGGATGCGGTGTTTTTGGCGGATGTTGTTGAACATAAAGGGGCCGATCAGGGGCGATCGAACTAATTTAGTAAAAGTCCCCATCACTACTCGCAGCGGGAAATTCAGTTCGTCCGGCCGGTGGTTGAGCCCGCCGGCACAGTTGATTAAGACTGCACCTGCTGATATTTCTGGATGGTTGGCGACTACCATCAAACTCAGCAAAGCGCCGATCGAATTCCCGACAAATACCGCCGGTTCCTGTACCAGATCCGCCCAGAAATCAGTCAGCAATTCTTCCCACAATTCCAGAGTGTAATCTAGGGCTGGTTTGGCGGAAGCACCGAATCCCAGCAAGTCCAAAGCAAATACGCGATAGCCGCCGGCCGCTAGTGCGGGGATATTTTGCCGCCAATGTCCGATCGAAGCCCCAAATCCGTGAATCAAGATCAGAGGGCGGCCGGTTCCTTGGACGGTATATTGGATTTTGTGACCTTTCCAAGTCCAAATTAGCTTTTCAAAACTCGTTGCAGATACTAATTGTTGTGCAGTCACGGCTATTATGTAAAGTTTCGTTAACTACTTTCATCATAGCAGAAGTCAGTAGTCAGTAGTCAGTAGTCATGAATTATTGGTTATTGGTTATTGGTTATTGGTTATTGGTTATTGGTTGTAATACCCAATGCCCAATTCCCCATGCCCAATTCCCATTTTTACTTTTTTCCTAGCAACCAATAAGTCATCATATTCCCCTTACCTTTTACCGGAATTACGCCTCGCCTCTCAAACAAATACTTATCTTTCAAAAGCTCATAAGTAACATCAGTAACTTGAATTCTGCCTGCAAAACCCGTAGCTTCCATCCTCGCCGCTACATTCACCGTATCTCCCCACAAATCATACGTGAACTTGCTCACACCAATTACTCCCGCAACCACCGGCCCGGAATTGATGCCAACGCGAATTGCCAGTTTTTCCCCTGTGTCGGCGCACAACTTTGCTATTTTTGCCTGCATTCCCAGGGCCATTTGGGCGATCGCCTCGGCGTGGTCATGTCTCGGCGTAGGCAATCCCCCGACTACCATGTAAGCATCGCCAATAGTCTTAATTTTCTCCACACCGTACTTTTCAGCTAACTGGTCGAAGTGCGAAAAAATCACGTTCAAGCGCTTTACCAACTCGGTGGGAGACATTCTAGCAGACAACTCAGTAAAGCCAACAATATCAGCAAATAAAACACTTACTTGGGCAAAACTGTCGGCGATCGTACTTTGCTCCGCCTTCAAGCGTTCTGCGATTGGTTTGGGTAAAATATTTAACAGCAACTTCTCGCTTTGTTCTTGTTGAACTTTGAGCGCTTCTTGCGCTAATTTGCGCTCTGTAATGTCAGAAACAGTACCCTCATAGTAGATCAGGTCACCTTTTGCATCTCGAACAGCCCGGACATTTTCTGACACCCAAATCCGGCGCCCGTCTTTGCGGCATACCATAGATTCAAACCCCGAAACGGCATTGTCAGCATCCATAGCAGCCACGAATTCGAGGCGACGTTCCGGGTCAACGTACAGTTGCTGAGCAATATTTTTAATCTCGGACATCAGTTCTTCTGGCGAGTCGTAACCGTACAATTTTGCCAAAGCTGGATTAGCGCTGAGATAGCCTCCTGAAGGCGTGCTTTGAAAAATGCCTTCCATCGCATTTTCTACAATGCTGTGATATTTTTCTTGAGCAATACGCAGCAATTCTTCTGCTTGTTTGCGCTGAATCAAAGAACCTAATTGAGTGCCTACCGCATTAAAAACGTCTATAAATCGTGCGTCTTTCCCACCAGACGAAATTTTAAAGAAAACTAGCACTGCCAATACTTCATCCCCTACCAAAATCGGCACGCCAAAACCAGCTTTGAATCCTAGTTCTAGTGCTATTTGACTTCGGAGAAAATGCGGGTAGCCCTTGGAAATATCTTCTACCCATTCCGGTTGCTTGGATGCCCAAACTCGTCCCGGTAGCCCTATATTCCGGGCAAATGTCAGTTGTTGGCTTTGGGTGCGGAACGATTCCATGCTGGGGTTGCTCGCATACCAGCCCCTGGCTGATTCTAGAACAGTTCTTTCTGCATCGGGAATCCAAGCTTCTCCTACATCCCATCCGATTGTTTCGCCAACTTGGTGCAGAATTACTTCTAAAGCTGAGTGAAAGTCTACAGCTTCGCCGATCGCCCGCGTAGTTGCCAGCAAAAACCGAATTGATTCTTCAGCCCGCTGCCGTTCTGCGATTTCTTCCTGCAATCTAGAATTGCGATCGTGCAGTTCCCTAGCTTGCTGTTGCAGTTTGGATTGCAGCAAACGAAGGGAAAGTTGGTTTTGAACGCGGGCTAAAACTTCTTCTACTTGAAACGGTTTAGTAATATAATCTACTCCTCCTACTTGAAAAGCTTTAACTTTTTCCATAACGTCATCTAGCGCACTAATAAAAATTACCGGAATATCTTTAGTTTGTTGGCTTAGCTTTAACTTCTCACAAACTTCATACCCGTTCATTTGCGGCATATTAATATCTAGTAAAATTAGATCGGGAGGAGATATTTGCGCCCCTTGCAGAGCCAAGTGTCCGTTAATAGCCTTCCTGACATGATACCCGTACGATGTCAGCATAGTCGATAAAAGTCGCAAGTTGTCCGGCATATCGTCAACGATCAGAATGTCTTTAGGAGTCGCTGGTAATGGATGGTCGTTCATCATAATATAATTGAGTTAAATCGATAATGATATCTATCCGAAAATTATCGACTAAATCTGTTAAAGCGTTAGCGAGATTTGCCTTAGTTTCGGGAATTTGCTCGATGAGTTCGAGGATGCGGTTGTCGTCAACGCAAAGTGCTGCTCGGTGCAACTCGACCACCCAGTCTGTGGGCATTACACTCAAATCCTCCGTGGTCAAACTTTTAAGCAGCGTCGGTGTTGAAAAAGAAGTAGATAAGTTCTCTTTTTCATAAATATAACGCAGGTTGAGGTGATGCGCTATCTTGTCAAAGAGTACCTCTTCCCGAAACGGTTTACAGATCAAATCGTTACAACCCGCAGACAAAATTATCTGCCGCTGCTCGTCAAAAGCACTGGCAGTCAGGGCAATAATTATTGTTTCTTTACCTTCTAGAGTTTTCTTAATCTGTCTTGTCGCTTCATACCCATCCATCACGGGCATTAGCATATCCATTAATATCAAGTGCGGCTTCCAAGTTGAATGCAAAGCAATTGCTTCTTGACCGTTAGTTGCTTCCCGGACTTCAAATCCCAGGGGAACCAGCAGCTTAAGCAGCAGTTGGCGATTTTCCACTACATCTTCAACTATTAATATCCGATAAGTGTCTTGTCCGGCTTCTAAAGCGATAACTTGTTTGATCGGCGGTTTTTCTTGTTCATCACTTTCTGTTACTAAGTTAACCCAAATATTAAACCTGAAAATTGTGCCTTGGTCGAGTTGACTTTCAACAAAAATATCACCTCCCATAATCCTGACAAACTGTTGGCTAATCGGCAATCCAAGACCCGTTCCCTGCATGGATTTTCGACCCGTTTCGGTTTGTACGAAGGGCTTGAATAATGTCGAGAGTTCCGAGGGAGAAATGCCGGGACCCGTGTCGGCAATTTCAAAATACAATTGGGATTTGTTTTCTTCTGGGGCGTCTTTTTCAGCTTGGCTGCTGACGCGCAAAGTAACGGTTCCGTGCTGAGTAAATTTAATCGCATTACCGACCAGGTTAATTAAAACTTGCCGCAATTTAGCTGCGTCTGTTTGAATGTAGTGCGGCAACTCCTCGGCCTTTTCAAAGATTAGTTGCAAACCTTTTGAGTTTGCTTTTAGTTGCAGCATTTCTTTGAGACTGTTGAGAAGGTTGTAGAGATTGAAGCGGCTTGGATTGATGTTAATTTGACCTGCTTCTATTTTGGACATTGACAAAACATCATTGATGAGTTCCAGCAAATGTTCGCCGCTGCGGTTAATAATTTCTATGTATTCTTTTTGTTCTTCCGTGATATAACTGTTGCGGGCCATGACTTGGGAAAAACCCAGAATGGCGTTGAGAGGCGTGCGGAGTTCGTGGCTCATGGAAGCGAGAAATTGGCTTTTGGCGCGGTTGGCAACTTCGGCGTTTTCTTTGGATTTAATCAGTTCCATGGACTGCCTTTGAGTGCGGGCGAGTAATTCCGCTTGCTGTAATGCTACTCCTAGCTGAGTACCTACATCAACTGCAACGTTGATTTCAGCTTCACTCCACTGGCGGGGAGCAGAATTTTGATACGATGCTAGTAATCCCCAGAGCTTTTTTCCGGAAAAAATTGGTACAATAATGTAGGATTTAGCTTGAAAATTTTCTAGCAATTTGATGTAACAATTATCGAAACGTTGCTTGTAAATATCTGGGACACAAAGGTAAGTTTTACCTCGGCTGAAGGCTCCACCTTGGGTTTCTTGCAAATAGGTATCGCGTACTTCTTGTGAGGTGCTATCTAATCTTTTGACAACGCAACGTTCGCTGTCTAAAGCACCTTCCGTAAGGTGAGAATCGCTCTCCTGTGCTTGGATGAAAGAAACCCACTTGCGGTCAAGGGATTCGGCTACAAATTCGCCACTCCAGTCTGGATTGAAACGGTAAATAGCGACTCGATCGCACTTCATGGTTTGGCGCAATTCTCGGGTTGTGGCGTAAAAAATTTCTCGGATATCTAAAGTCTGCCGCATTCTTTCAATGACGCGGGCGATCGCTCTTTGTCGTAAAGCACTTTCTTGCAGTTCGGTTTCTGCTTGCTTGCGTTCGGTAATATCTACAGCCATTAAAGCAATGCCGATCGCTGTACCGTTATCGTCAATTAGCTGAGTATTGTACCACTCGCAGATGATAATTCTGCCGTCTTTAGTCAGATTTTCGGTAGTGCCGCTGGATTTGGCATTCAAGTCATGATTGAAAATCTCAGATACTTGCTGGTGGTAGCTTTCAGGTACGATCAAATCGGAGGCGACTCGACCAATCGCTTCTTGCTCACTGTAGCCAAAAATAGCAACGGCTGCGGGATTCCAAGTGATAATTTCTAAATTGAGGTTTAACTCGATAACTGCGATCGGCGTTTGCTGCAATAAAAATGAGATTCTTTGTTGCGATGCTAGCAGTTTTTCTTCGGATAATTTGCGGTCTGTGATGTCATTAGCAGTGCCGAGAATTTGTTTGGGGTTACCATCATTTGTTCTGAGAAATACTGTATCCCAACTGTGCATCCACCGCCATTCACCGTTTTTGTGTTTCATTCGGTATTGACATTCAATGACATCGCCGTCTTTGGCTTGCTCCACTTTTTTGACGCTTTCCAAAAACTCTGGCAAATCGTCGGGGTTGAGCAATTTGGGCATCATTGCTGTACCCATATCTTGTATTTCTTGGGCGGTGTATCCGAGCATAGTCAAAATTTGTCGGTTGGTATAAACATTCCGTTGCTCAATTACATCGTAAACGTACAATAGGTTGGGATTGGAATCGGCGATCGCTTGAATGAAGTGCTGGCTTTCTCTGAGTGCGGATTCTGTTTGTTTGCGAACACTAATATCTCGCGCCACGATAATCACTGAATCTGGAGTAAGCGGAGAAACTTTAGCGTCGAGGCAAACTTCGCGCTCTCCGACTTGAAAGCTATATTCAACATTGATGCTTTGCTTCGTTTTTATAACTTGTTGGATGGCATTTAATACCAAATCGGCCACAGGTTCCGGCAAGACTTCGTGAGCGGTTTTGTTAATCATTTCGCTTGGAGGTTTCACCAAATTCGTTGATGCTGTCGGAGCGATTTTGATACAGCGCCCTTCTGCATTTCTCACTAAAACTGTGTCAGTCATGGCGGCAAAAATCGCCCGCAATTCTGTTTCCGATTCTTGCAGAGCTTGCTCGGCGCAGATGCGGGTGCGAATTTCTGCTTGCAGCACTTTATTTTGCCGATCGAGCTGCTGAATTCGGTTTTTTTCTCGTTCGATCAGTTTAGCTTGAGCGATAGCGAGCCCTACTTGAGCCGCCACAGCTTCTAACAAGTCAATTTCATCGGAAGTCCATTCCCGGTAACGATCGCACTGGTGCAAACAGATAGCACCGTTTGCCCTGCCTTGGTAGGAAGTGCGAATTGCCAGCATCGATTTTAACCCAACCTTCTGGCAAATCGGTTGAACAGCTTGCAACAGAGGGTCTGAATAAACATTGTTGGAGGCGATCGCCTGATCTTGTATCATCATTTGTACGACGTGAGGATTGCCCCAAATTGGAATGGGTATGTCCCAAATAGATTCGCACTCGGGTTCTAGATACTCGGCCGCCAGAGGAATATCGACCTGGGGGGTAGTAACGTAAGTATGAATCAAACAGCGATTGGCGCAGAATGCCAGACCGATTTGAGTTGCAGCTATTTGAAATATTTGTTCTGGCTGCAAGCTTGAGCGAATTTCTTTAGTTATTTTTGCAATCAGCAATTCTCGCTGAACTTGCCGTTCTAAAGCAGCTTTAGCTCCAGCCATTTCTATTTCTGCGTGCTTGCGCTCGCTGATATCAAAAAGTACGCCATACCAAACAATATCGCCATTCTCGCGCATTTCTGGCCGAGAATTAGATTGCAGCCATTTGAGTTTACCCGACGGTGTAATAATCCGCCATTCAAAGGCAAAAGGTTCTAAAGTTTGGGCGCTAGCAGCAATTTTTTTGACTAGATATTCTTGGTCATCTGGATGATTTTGATCGAAGCAAAAGTCGGGATTTTTTAATATTTCCTCACTCTCTAATTCGTAAATCTCCCGACAAGCATAACTAATATATTCAAACTTGAAACTTCCATCGGGCTTCTTTATAAATTGATAAAGAACTCCCGGTATATTGACTGCCAATTTCTGCAACCGTGCTTTGCTTTCCCGGAGTGATTGTTCTGTCCGCTTGCGAAATTCTACCTCTTGTTGCAGTTGGGCATTCTGCTGTTTTAATTGTTTTGATAGCTGTTGTATAGTCAATTGACTTTCGAGCCGCACTAAAATTTCTTCCACTTGAAAAGGCTTAGTAATGTAGTCAACACCGCCGACTTCAAAAGCTTTGACTTTGTAAAAAGTTTCATTAAAAACGCTCAAAAAAATAACCGGAATCTCCCTAGTTTTTTTATTAGATTTCAGTTGGGTGCACACTTCATAGCCGTTCATTTTGGGCATGGCAATATCCAGCAAAATTAAGTCAGGGAGAACGGTAAAATTAGCATTGACCACCATTTCTCCCGAAATCGCCCGCTGAACTTTATACCCTTCTTTCGTCAAGATGTTTGATATAAACCGCAGGTTTTGTGGCTGATCGTCAATAATTAAAATGTGAATATTTTCTTTATCTAATATCATTTTTTCTGACCAGTGTGATTTTTTTTACTGCTAGCAGATTGATTATTTAATAAGTTTAGCGATTATTTTCCGACCATAATTGTTTATTAAATTTTTTCAACCTCAGCAACAACCAGAGTAATTTTAGATATTAGCCCATTAAATAACGCACCTTCTCTACTTTCAACTTATTAGTTGCCCGTCTTAAGTTAGCAACTAAAATTAACTCTCTTTTAATTATATTTAATTTACCAAACAAATCCCCTTATTTGCTGTCCACATTAAGTCTGCCGAAAAACAATCATCACTTAGGCACTCCCGACAAAAGCAACCGGGTTTTTTAACTTGGTTCAAGGGCTGCGAGCAATTATTTTCATAAAATTCGGTTGATGCGTCCAGGCCAGTTTTTTGCTGGACTTTAGGATTAAAAGTCTCAGGAAGATAACGCAAGTTTGTGGACATTCTGCTACCACATTCAAAGGGTTTTAGCAGAGATACACACCTGGACGTACCGCGAGGCGAAGAAACGGGGTGTTTTACTCTTGTCGCTGTAACGAAGTATGGCTGTGAAAAACCTTGGTTTCGACGCACCCGCCCATCAGTCTTAAGATATTTATAGGTGACTAAGCTATCGCGCATGGAAATTGAATATTCGAGGCGGGCGGGACGCCCACCCACTCATTCTTTGATTGTTTTTGACATACAATTTAAATGCCGCAACAGCTTAAGAGTATAGATCGATCATCCCGCGCCCATAGCCTACCCTATAAACTCTTGTCTTGGTCTTTTCTATGCCAGCAATTCCTTAAGTTTAGCAATATTTTCATTGCTCAGGTAAATTTTAATTTCTAGTTCTTGGTCAGATTCCCACAGCAGCAGCATATTATCTTCGCCCAAGGCGATTTCGGGATTGTTTAATTCAAGTGTTTGATATTTAACTTCGGGAATTCCTACGCGAATTACCAGTTCCGATTCCAACTGAGGATAGATGTACAATTGCTGTTGCAAGTTATCAAGTTCTAATTTGTCAACAGTGTTGTTACGTTGGACAGGAGAATCGGGTATGTACCAATAGAGAGTTTCCTCGCGAATTTCGGGATTGACTATCACAAATGTTTCGTCAAAACGCTGGGGATGCCAGTGAATTTCGCTCAGACCGCCGATTTGCGGAATTAGTCGCTCTACCCAGCTAATTTCTTTGCCGTTGAGGTTTCCCCACCACTGCCTGATATTATCGAGATTTTCAGCATTTTCGGGGTGAGTGCTGCCGGACTGCCAGACTGTTTTTAGTTGTTGCATATACAGATTCTCCAGCGAATTTAAATTTGAGATTGCAGACTTTCAATTGGAGATTCATTCGTTATACAATAATTTTAATGGACTTACCAATTATTTACCACGAAGATTACGTTGCACCTCTGCCACCGGATCACCGCTTCCCGATGGCCAAGTTTCGGATGCTTTACCAGATGCTGCTCGCGGACGGGGTAGCAGATAAATCCCAATTTCATGCTCCCGAACTTCCGCCTCAAGAATGGATTGAATTAGTTCACGACCCCTGCTACGTGCAAGCTTACTGCAACGGGACGCTCGATAACAAAGCGACTCGGCGAATTGGTCTGCCTTGGAGTCGGGCCCTTGCTAATCGCACTTGCACTGCGGTTGCAGGAACTGTACTAACTGCCAAGCTCGCTTTAGACTACGGTTTGGCTTGCAATACTGCGGGCGGAACTCATCACGCCTTCCCTGCTTTTGGGTCGGGTTTTTGTATTTTTAATGATTTGGCGATCGCCTCTCGCGTCTTGCAAAAAAGTGGTTTAGTTCGCAAAGTTTTAATTGTCGATTTAGATGTCCACCAAGGAGACGGAACCGCCGTAATTTTTCAAGATGATAGCAGCGTTTTTACTTTCTCGATGCACTGCGAAGTCAATTTTCCAGGCACTAAACAAAAGGGCGATTTAGATGTACCTTTGCCTGTCGGTATGGAGGACGACGAATATTTACAAACATTGGATAAGTTTTTACCAGATTTGCTTTCAAATGTCAAGCCAGATTTAGTTTTGTACGATGCTGGAGTAGACCCTCATCACGGTGACAAACTGGGAAAATTAGCTTTAACTGATACGGGCTTATTTCGCCGGGAAATGCAAGTTTTGATGGCGTGTTTGGCTGGCGGCTATCCCGTTGCCTGCGTGATTGGCGGGGGCTATTCCGATGACGCTAAGGGGTTAGTTTACCGACATTCGCTGCTGCACCGGGCCGCCAGTCAAGCCTACAGGCAGTATCGACTTTGATCCAGAGCGGCAATACTTCCGAAATATGGCCGAAAAAACAGTCTCCCTCACCCAAACAAATAAAAATACTATTAGCGATCGCTCCAGCTTGCCAGATCGGTACAACTTGAGCTAAAAAGTTGTTAAACAAACAACGGTACTTATGTCGAAGGCCAGCGAGTCCAATCACCCCTATCCACTGCTGGTTGTCATTGTTAACTACCGAACCTCTAGTTTGACAATTGACTGCTTGCGCTCTCTAGTTAGCGAAGTGCAATCGCTGCCCGGTATGCGGGTTGCAGTTGCCGACAATGCTTCAGGCGATCGCTCAGTCGAAGAAATTAGTAGTGCGATCGCCTCAGAAGGCTGGAGCGAATGGGCATCCTTCGTTCCCCTAGACTGCAACGGCGGATTTGCCTTCGGCAACAACGCCCTGATCCGTCCCGCCCTCCAATCCCCCAATCCCCCCCCTTACTTCCTGCTGCTCAACCCAGACACCATAGTTCGCTCCGGTGCCTTAAAAGCCCTCGTCGATTTCATGGACTCCCACCCCGAAGCCGGCATCGCCGGCAGCCGCTTGGAAGACCCCGACGGCACCCCTCAGGAGTCAGCTTTTCGGTTTCACAACATCTTGACGGAACTCGATTTTGGTTGGCGGACAGGCTTTATATCCAAGTTATTAGCCAACTGGGCTGCAGCGCCTCCGATTTCCCAAGAAACCTGTCAAACTGATTGGGTAGCTGGAGCCAGCATGATCGTCCGTCGCGAAGTATTTGAAAAGATTGGCTTGATGGATGAAGCTTATTTCATGTACTGCGAAGAAATGGACTTTTGTCTGCAAGCGAACAAAGCTGGCTGGAGTTGCTGGTACGTACCCGAAAGTCGCGTTGTCCACTTAGTCGGCCAAAGCTCAGGCGTCACTGACACCAAAAAGCCCGCCAAGCGGCTGCCCACCTATTGGTTTGATTCCCGGCGTAGGTACTTTATCAAAAACTACGGCTTGGTTTACACAGCATTAACTGATGTATCCTGGGCTTCGGGTTTTGCAGCCTGGAGGGTGCGCCGCGCACTTCAAGGCAAACCCGATGGCGATCCACCACAATTGCTGAGGGATTTTGTATTAAATAGTGTATTTTTAAAGGGGGGTAAGATTGAAAAATCCAAAAACTTTTAAAGGGAGTTGGTAAATCGGTCAAAGCCAACTAAACCAGGTTAACCTAGGCAAGCAAAATATTTTATGATGCAGCCGATAAATTAGTATTCTCGATCGATAAAACCGGATTGCTTTTTCCTCAAAAACCTGATAGACCCATTAATATCGTCGGCATCTAGCAATAGAGTAAACAAAAAATAGTGTGAATTAGAGCTTATGGTAACTGAGCAAAACTTAATCACCAGTGAAAATCAAGTAGAAACTCCCGGCCTGGGACTGTGGCAGCAAATTAAAGAAGACTGGATTGCTCATGGTCGAGATTGGACAAAACCGGGATTTCGTGCCGTAGCAGTGCAGCGTTTTGGCGTCTGGAGAATGCAAATAGAACCGAAATTACTTCGAGCTCCTTTGAGCATTCTTTATCGATCACTCTACCGAAAAGTCCGCAATAGTTACGGGATAGACTTGCCTTACACTGTGAAGCTCGGTCGTCGCGTGGTGATTGAACATCAAAACGCTATTATTATTCACGGATATTGTAAAATCGGCGACGACTGCATTATCCGCCAGGGTGTAACGTTGGGAAACCGCTATTTGGACAAACCGCTAGAATCCCCTCAATTGGGCGATCGGGTTAACGTCGGCGCTGGTGCAAAAATCCTCGGAAAAGTAAACTTGGGAGACGACGTAAATATCGGTGCCAATGCTGTAGTTTTATCAGACATTCCTGCAGGCAAAACAGCAGTAGGTATCCCCGCCAAGATTCTTCAATCTACCAAAAACCCGGAAAATGCTTAGATCAACAGTGCAAAAAATTATCCGTCATCTTGCCATGCGTTACGGCAAGTTCCCAGGTTTGTACGTCCAATTCTGTAATCCTTGTTCCGAAGAATACACCGAATTTCTCCGCCGCCACGGCAACTTGTACGCGATCGGCGAAAATTGCAGCATCTGGCCCAATACCGTCTTTGGATATCCAGCCTACGTCCGCATCGGCAACAATGTTGACTTCTCATCTTGTACCTTGCTCGGCCACGATGGCTCAATCGCCATGCTTGACCGGGCTTACAACGTTAAACTAGAGGCCGTAGGCAAGATAGATATCCGCGACAACGTATTTATCGGCTTCAATGCGATCGTCCTTCGCAACGTCACCATCGGCCCAAATGCGATCGTCGCCGCCGGTGCCGTCGTCACCAAAGATGTCGCCGAGGGCGATATAGTGGCCGGTGTCCCCGCCAGACCGATAGGCCGCGTGGAAGACTTAGTGAAAAAATTGCAAGCCGAAACTCAAAGCCTGTCCTGGGCAGATTTGATTAACAGCCGCGAGGGCAGCTTCGACCCCGAAATTGAACCCGATCTCGTAAAGTTACGAGTGTCCCACTTCTACGGCAACACATCAACTCCAACTGCGGCCTAATTCCAGCAATTTCCCTAGTCAAGTTAGAGATTCCTCTTAAGATAAATTGCACAACTAGGCACAATTGTCTACATCATCAAAACACTGCACAAACAATGGTTGAGTCAATCACTAAGTCAATCATTTCTGCTACAGAAGCAGACTGGAGCCGCGAAAAATCTAGCAAGTGGTGGGAGCCGAGTCGCCAACTGCTAAAATCTATCCGCAACTATCAACAGTGGCAGAAGCAGGGTGGAATTGCAGGATATATTGTATGCCGTTGGAACGTGATCCAGCATCGATTTTGGAGCGTTGTAACTGCAACAGACATCCCTTTAAACTGCCAAATACAAGGAGGACTGCTGCTGCCTCATCCTAATGGCATTGTCATTCATCCCAGTGCTTCCATTGGCCCTAACTGTCTGATTCTTCAACAGGTGACAATTGTTGCTGATGTGAAAATCGGCGGTCACGTCGATATTGGTGCAGGAGCTAAAATTATTCGCTCCGTAACGATCGGCGATCATGCTTTGATTGGTGCTAATGCTGTGGTGATTTGTGACGTGCCACCCGGTGCAACCGCCGTGGGAATTCCCGCAAAAATCATCGAAAAAACCCCCAGGAAGTCTGAACAATAATTTCTAGAAGTAGCAGAAAAATTAGGAAATTAGCGGGAATTTTATTATAATATAAAATGAACTCGTCAGTAGTCGAATTCAAGAAAGAAAATTTGAAACAAATAGGATTAGTAGCGATCGGACGAAATGAAGGGCAGCGCCTCCGCCAGTGCCTAGTCTCGGCCACAGACAAAGTTGCCCGCGTCGTCTACGTCGATTCCGGCTCAACAGACGGTAGCCTAGAGTTAGCCCGATCGATCGGGGCCGATACAGTAGAACTAGACTTATCTATACCGTTTACCGCAGCACGCGCCAGAAATGAAGGCTTTGCCCGCTTGCTGGAACTAGCACCCGACATCGAATTTGTCCAATTTGTGGACGGTGATTGCGAAGTAGTTGATGGATGGATCGATCGAGCCTACAGCGAACTTGCAGCCAAACCAGACGTAGCAGCAGTATGCGGGCGCAGGCGCGAACGATATCCCGAAGCAAGCATCTACAACCAATTGTGCGACATTGAGTGGGATACCCCCATCGGCGAAACCAAAGCCTGCGGTGGCGACTCCATGATGCGCGCCACCGCATTTCAGCAAGTGGAAGGTTTCAATCCCGCACTAATAGCCGGCGAAGAACCCGAACTGTGCTTGCGGCTGCGCCAAAAAGATTGGAAAATCCTTCGCTTAGACGCAGAAATGACCCTGCACGACGCGCAAATGACGAGTTTCGCTCAGTGGTGGAAGCGGGCTCAAAGAGCGGGTCACGCCTATGCCGAAGGTTCCTGGATGCACGGCAGCGAACCAGAGCGCCATTGGGTCAAAGAAACCCGTAGCACCTGGTTTTGGGGCTTAGTCTTGCCAGCGCTAGCCTTGGCAATGACATGGCCGACAAAAGGCTGGAGCTTGTTACTATTGAGTGGCTACCCCTTAGCAACCTCTCGCACCTATAACTATTATATAAAGCATCGCGATCTCACAACTAAAGACGCAGCCATCTACGCTTTGTCATGTGTATTAGCCAAATTTCCCCAGCTACAAGGTCAAATCCAGTTTCACCAGCGCCGATTGCTGGGGCAGCAGAGCAAGCTAATCGAATACAAAACCACCAAGTCTATTAATTCAGCCAGCTAGAATGACAGCTAACGTCCCAGAAAGTCCACCCCTGAGTAGTAAACAAATGAGTAATAAAAAATTAAAAGTTTTACTAATTGTAGAACAGTGCAATCCTGACTGGGCATCAGTACCATTGGTTGGATACAATTTTTTTCAAAAAATAAACCATTTAGTTGATGCGACACTCGTTACCCATATTAGAAATAAATCAGCCCTTGAAAAGCACCCAGAATATGAAAAAACCATCTACATTGAAGAAGGAAAGTTGGCCAAGCAATATTATAAAATAGTCGAAAAACTTACCGCAACCGGGCGAGTTAATTGGCCAATTTATCATGCCTTGAACTACCCAATATATGAGCAATTCAATCAACAAGTATATCAAAAATTCAAAGGAAAAATCCTCAACGGAGATTATGACATAGTTCATGCAATTACCCCCATGATGCCGCGCTATCCGTTTAAGGTAGTCAGTGTATGCCAGCAGACTCCTTTTATTCTCGGGCCGGTGAATGGAGGCATTCCCTTTCCCCCAGGTTTTCAAGAAACGGCAAGACAAGAATTTGCTCAATTTAACTTTTTGAGAGCAGTTGGTAGAGCATTAATTCCAGGTTATGTAGAAACTTACCAAAAAGCCGACAAAGTTTTAGCGGGTTCAAAATACACTTTAAATATGCTAAAAGATTTGTTTGCCATTCCCGATCAAAGGATTGATTTGTTCTACGAAAATGGGATTTCCGAGGAATTTTTAAATCAGACAAATATTCTTGATAAAGATGTTAGCAAGATCAATCTGCTTTTTGTGGGTCGGTTAGTTCCTTACAAATGCGCCGATATTGTCATTGAATCTATTGGTCAATTAGACCCGGACATTCAGAGTAAAATCCGCTTAAGCATAGTAGGAGACGGTTCAGAAAGAAACAACTTGGAAAACCGAGTGAAGGAGCTTAATTTAGGCGAAATAGTCAGCTTTGCCGGATGGGTAAATCAACAAGAAACTCTGGATTATTACAGAAAAGCAGATATTTTTTGTTTCCCTTCGATCCGAGAGTTTGGCGGCGCAGTGGTAATGGAAGCTATGGCTTGCGGACTCCCCTGCATTGTGGCTAATAACGGCGGTATTGGTGAATACGTGAATGAAGAAACTGGTTTTAAGATCGAGCCAATTTCTAGAGAGTATCTCACCCAGGAGTTGACAAGTAAAATTAAGCTGTTAGTCGAAGATGATCGGCTGCGGGAAAGTATGTCAGCTAAGGCGATCGAAAAAGCCAGAGAATTTGCGTGGGAAAACAAAGCCATAAAAATCGTCGAGATTTACGAAAAAATGCTCGGTGAGAAAGGGGTTCGTGCATCTGCGTAGTGAGAAATGTTGTTGAGTTAAAAATTAAAAAGCAGGTAATAAATGAAGGCAAAAATTGGATACTTTATTCCACAATTTCCCGGACAAACACACATCTTTTTGTGGCGGGAACGACAATTTCTGGCAGAACTTGGAATTGAAACAGATTTAGTATCAACTCAACCGCCCCCGAGAGCGATCGCTTCTCACGTATGGGCAGAAGAAGCTCAAAAAAATACTGTTTATCTATTTCCCTTTGCTGCGAAAGATTTTATTAACTCATTCCTAGAGGTTCTCAAAGCTGGCCCCGCTGCATGGTGGCAGTGCCTCGCAGTTATTGCCAAAGCGAGTGACACATCCTTATCTGAAAAGGTGCGACTCTTGGCATGGATTTTTGTGGCTGGCAAACTAGCAGGGTTAACAAAAACAAAAGGTTGGTCCCACATCCACGTTCATTCCTGTGCCAATGCCGCCAATATAGCCTTATTTAACTCAATTATTACAGGCTGTACTTACAGTATGACTCTTCACGGGCCTACTCTAGAAGTGTACGGGTCAAATCAGGAACAAAAGTGGAAAAATGCTGCTTTTGCGATCGTCATATCTCAACTGCTTCTCAATGATGTCAAACATAAATTAGCGAACTTTCTTCCCAAACAATTAGCTGTTGCTCCAATGGGAGTTAATTTTGCCGAAATTAAACGCAGCAGCCCTTACACACCTTGGCAAGAAGGAAGTCCGTGCAAGATTTTTGCTTGCGGCCGCCTCAACCCGGTGAAAGGTCACAAATACTTGATTGAGACGGTAGAATTGCTGCGAAATCGGGGATTTGACGTGAGGCTACAAATTGCAGGCGAGGATGAACAAGGGGGCAGCGGATATCACCAAGAGCTACAAAAAATGATTGAAGATAAATCGATGTCCGAATGCGTGGAGCTACTTGGGGCGGTTTCGGAACAGGCAATTCGCCAAGGTCTAGAAGCAGCTCACGTTTTTGCTTTGGCAAGTTTGAATGAAGGAGTTCCGGTTGCTGTGATGGAAGCCATGGCGATGGAGGTGCCGGCGGTAGTTACTAATGTAGGCGGAACTTCTGAGCTAGTAGATGACGGCGCGGATGCTGTATTAGTCCAATCAGAAAAACCCGAAGAAATGGCAGATGCGATCGCCAATATACTCCAAAATCCAGAACTTGCTTTGAGCCTCAGTCAGGAAGCTCGGAAAAAAATTATCGCCAAATTTAGCCACGGCCGCAGTGCAGAAACTTTAGCTCAGTGCTTGGAAAAACTTGGAATAACTAACCCGTCTTAGTTATTCCCAAGAAGAAATTTAATCTCAGAGTACATAAATTCAGTTGAGTCCCAAGCAAGTTATGCGAATTTTAATTGTTGCTCAGAATGCCTCAACTAAATTCGGCGGCGAGTCATTGCTGCCGGTCAACTACTTTCGGATACTTCGATCGCGCCAAATAGAGACATGGTTAGTGGCGCACGCCCGCACCCAGGCAGAACTCACAGCACTGTTTCCAGAAGAGCGTGATCGAATGCACTTTGTACCCGACACTTGGCTGCACCGGCTGCTTAACAATTGCGGGCGATTTATCCCTGAAAGAGTGAATGACTTTACTTTTGGACTGCTCACTCACCTGTACACCCAAGTGCTACAGCGTCGTATTGTCCGGCGGCTCCTGAGCGAACACGAGATTGATGTTGTACACGAACCGACACCAGTCTCGGCAACAGTTCCTTCGTTGATGTTCGGATTGGGAGTGCCGGTAGTTATCGGGCCGATGAACACGTCGGTTAAATTTCCTCTGGCTTTTCGATCGCGCCAAAATCCTATCATTGATATTTTAATCGCGATCGGTCACCAGTGCGTCGATTTCTTCAATCGTCTTTTTCCCGGTAAAATCAAAGCCGAGACGCTGTTAGTGGCAAACGATCGCACGAAGCAGGCACTTGCATCTGGGGTGCAGGGTAAAATTATTGAACTTGTGGAAAACGGCGTGGATTTCTCGGTGTGGCGATCGGACTCTAGCTTATCAAGAGCAGCGACCGGGCAGGTTCATTTTATTTTTTTAGGCCGACTGATCGACTGGAAAGCTGTAGACTTGCTGCTGGAAGCCTTCGTCCCCGTCGCAGCTCAAACCGATGCAGTCTTGGAAATCATCGGTGATGGGCACATCCGAGGGGAACTCGAAGCTCAAACAGCTCGTTTAGGCATCGAGAGCAGGGTGGTATTTAGTGGCTGGCTGTCTCAGGAGGAGTGCGCTCTCAAAATGCAACAAGCTGATGCAATGGTTTTTCCCAGTTTGCGGGAATGCGGCGGGGCAGTGGTGATGGAGGCAATGGCCGTGGGCTTGCCAGTCATAGCAACGAACTGGGGCGGCCCTGCAGATTATCTGAATTCCACTTGCGGTATTTTAGTAGAACCGACTTCTAAAGAAGGATTTGTCAAGGGACTGACAGATGCGATGCTCAAGCTGGCTCATTCACCAGAATTGCGGCAGAGTATGGGTTGTGCGGGACGGGAGCGAGTCCGGCAGCATTTTGATTGGGAACGCAAAGTCGATCGAATACTTGAAATTTATCAACAAACGATCGACGATTGCCCCAAGCATTAGGTAGCCGACCATTAAAGCATAAAGCAGCAGCTTTCAGGTTGAAAGCTGCTGCTTGGGGGTGCTAAAAAAGTATGTGGTGGCCCAAAGACCCCCCTCTACATCCTAGCGAGCTAAAAACGGGTTAACCCGTTTGTTTGGTTAACCCGCGAGCTTGGAAACCTGCAGATCAATTAGTTTTGCACTACCAGCTTAACGTTGGCATTTTGCAAACCGCGCTGCTTGACTGCGGCCAAGGTCTTGTTAACTGCGTACTTCTGGTTGATGGAGTTGATTAACTCAGTTTGATTGTGTTTTTTGGCGACGCCCCAGAGGTCGGCAATCAGGTCAAAAGAACCATCGCTATTGCGAGACCAACCCAGGTCATATTCGCCTTCGAGAATCGCCACGATGTCGGAGCGAACGCGCTGACCATTATAGCCACGAACATCAGCTTCTGACTTGACTGAAATGCCCAAGTCGCGCAGGGAAGCTTTCAGGATTTCGGCATCGGTGATTTTGGTACGCAGTGTGCTAAAGTGAGACATTGGATTTCCTCCTAATACAACTGAGAGAGAAACAACAACGGTCTGGATTTAACGGTGCCGCTTGGCGGCTCTTGAATCGAACTGCTAGCTGTTGCTAGCCTTTGCTCCTGTTTGGACCAGGAGAAAGCTTTTAGAATTCCATTCGCTGGTATTCAGCGACGGAAGACGCAGCGGGCCGTGCACGCTGTCTAGCCCAATCTCGAAGGGCGGTGACCTGTTCGGTCATTGTTTTAGACAGTGGCATTGTAGATTTAATGGCCGCGATGATGTCTAGCTGCGTAAACTCTCTATCTTGAGCGAAGGCTTCGTACATTGCTGCTACTAGCGCTTGCTCAATCTCTGCACCTGAAAAGCCGTCGGAAACGTTGGAAAGTTGCTCTAAATCGAAGCGAGTAATTTCCCGACGCCGCTTGGACAGGTGAATCTTAAAAATATCTTGGCGTTCTTCTTTTGTAGGCAGATCAACAAAGAAGAGTTCGTCGAATCGGCCTTTCCTCAAGAATTCTCCCGGCAACCGCTCGATTCGGTTGGCTGTTGCCATTACGAAGACTGGGGAAGTCTTTTCTTGCATCCAAGTGAGGAACGAACCGAAAATCCGGCTGGAGGTGCCTCCGTCTGAGTCTGCCGAACCAGTGCCTCCTGCAAAGGCTTTGTCTAGTTCGTCGATGAACAGGAGGGCTGGAGAGATGGATTCTGCGGTTTTGAGGGCATTGCGGAGGTTGGCTTCCGAGCGACCCACCATCGAGCCGTCGTAGACTCTACCCATATCTAGCCTCAGCAGGGGCAGTCCCCAGAGGCGGGAGGTGGTCTTGGCAATCAGCGATTTTCCGCATCCGGGTACGCCGAGAATTAACATCCCTTTTGGTTGGGGCAGACCGTATTCTCTCGCCCTTTCTGTAAAGGCGTTGGAACGCTGTCTCAGCCACCGCTTCAGCTCTTCTAAACCGCCGACTGCATCCAGGGTTTCGTCTTCTTCAATGAACTCTAGAATGCCGTTGCGCCGAATTAATTGCTTTTTCTCCGAAAGAACTATGTCTACTTCTTCTTCTGTGAGGCGCCCAGTCGAAACTTGGGCTTTACGATAAACTTTTTCAGCTTCGTCCTTGGTCAATCCCAAGGCTGCTTTTAAAAGTTTTTCTCGCGCTTCTGTAGTAATGCGTCGCGATTTTGTTTGCTCCAACTGACCAGACAATACTTGGTTTAGTTCCTTCATGTCTGGCAACGCGAAGTCTAATACCACTACTTCCTTTTCTAGCTCGATCGGAATTTGCTGCAAAGGAGACATCAGTATAATTGTCTTTTGCGTTCCTTTGAAGTGGGCGATCGCATCGCGCAACCACCTCGTTACCGGAGGAGAATCTATAAAAGGATGCAAATCTTTGAAAATGTAGATGCTAGCGTTACTGTTGGGTTCTCGCTGCCTGATCACCCATTCAATTGCTGCCTCTGGCGAGACGGTGTTGTGTTGGGTGGTGGTGCGGGGTTGACCATACTCCACAATGCCGTGAGTTACAGTCCAGATAAATACTCGTCGCTGTGGTTTTGCTTGAGCTATTGTCGAAATTGCTTGCTCACACCGCTCTTCCTCGGATGTCACGAGGTAGATCAGAGGATATTGAGCTTGGATTAGAATACTGATCTCTTCTTGCATATTCCTCGACCCACTAGAGACGGTGCTATCTTTGCTGAATCTCAATGCTGCCCTTCGCCCTGTTACTGAAAATTTCAGTTTTAGCTTTTTGGGAAGCAAGGCATTCTTAGCAGGGAACCAATTCTTCCTCTCCCGGTTTGGCCGTGCTGACGGCGACGCCCGACACCTGCTTTACGGGAAGATCCTGTTCAGCCAATACGCTCGGCTGACTTGTTACCGATGCCAGTTCTCCATCTCGCATTACTACTGAACCCGTGCATTCTGGACAGTTGTATACCCGATGGGTTTGTCCGTAGGAGGCTTCTACTTCGTCAACCAGTTCGGGATTTCCTAGGTAGAAGACAATTGCCCTTTCTGCAATTGATGACATCGGTTCAGTTTCGACTGCGGCTCGGATTTTGAGCTGGCGATGCAGTTCTGGTGGAAGATACAATGTAACTTTTTGCTTTTCTTGCATATGACAGTGAATTGACTTACCCGGGTATGTATATCAGATTAGCCACTTAATTCTTTGCTGTCAAGCCTCTATGCTGCTTTAGCGTCATCTTGTAATATTTCGTTACACTTGAGGTAAATGTGGGGCCGTTAACAACGAAAAAATTAGGGGTGTAGCTGATGAGGCCGAGGTGCAACGGCAGGTATGGGTAGCGTCAAGGACGATCGACCAACTATAAATATGAACAATAGATATATAAGAGTAGCGGCCAACAAATTCTTGGAGTCGCCATCTGGGGTAAGGTGCGCCATCAGCAGCCAGCCCGCTCATGAGTGGTGAAGAATGCCCCCAAAGGCTTGAAATGTCATAGCGGGCGATCGGTAATATATACTTGGATGCGGACCTGCTAACCTGAAATTTTTAATTTTAGATATCACAGAACTGACTGATGGATTTAGATCAACAGATTCAAGCATTGATCCAAAAAGCTCCGCCCGACGGTTCGACGCCACAAATCTTAAAGGCGATCGCCCCGGCACTGGTGTTAATTGCCCAACAGCTACAGCACCTCGAATACTCGATCCTGCAAGCGGTAGACCAAAGTTGGGCGATCGTGGTTTTGAGCAATCTCAAGCAACCGGGACGGGAGAAGAAGGTGATTTATGCTTGGAATAGTATTAAAGATGCGTCGCAGGCTGCGGCTGCTGGGGGCGATCGTCTCAGACCGGTGCTTTTGCCTGTCACTCACATTTTATTTCAGATGATAGCTCTGGAAGGTCTTGACAGCATTGTTTTTTTTGAAAGTCCCGGCAATCAGGAAGTCGGGACGGAAATTCCTCGCGAGCAAGTACAGAGCTTAATTAACGTTTACTTGCAACAGTATCGATCGGCTCCACCGCCGGATATTGCCTAAACGACTCAATTTTCTATTTATTGGTAACAGGGCATTAGGAATTGGGAATTACGCATTACCAATTCCCCATTACCAATAAAATGTAACTTTTTAACCTCTAATAAAGTCTACTCAAAACGTATTCAGCCAAATCAATCAGAGCTTGACGGGACTCTGAATGGGGCAGCGCAGCTAAGTATTCGACGGCTTTCTGTGCGTGATTTGTTGCTAGTTCTCGCGATCTCTCTATGCCTTTAGAATCTTCTACAAGTGCCAGGGCCTGCTCTATATCTCCTTCTTGGGCAAATTCGCGTTCTATGAGAACTTCCAAGTAAGGCTTTTCTTCTAGGGCAAATAGTGCTGGTGCGGTCAGATTACCGCTTCTGAGATCCGAGCCTGCCGGTTTCCCCAAAGTTTCCGTTGAAGCGGTGAAATCTAATATATCATCTACTATTTGGAATGCCAAACCAATGTTGCGACCGTAGTTGTACAAATCGTCTGCTATTTCCGCTGAAACCTCGCTCAAACAGCCCGCTGCTTTGGAACTGTTGGCAATTAAAGACGCTGTTTTGTAATAACTTTTTTCTAGGTACGCTTCGATCGACAAGCTGGTGTCAAATCCATTTAGTCCCTGTTGAATTTCCCCCTCAGCTAAATCCATAATCACTTCTGAAAGCAGTTTGACTACTGGCAGGTTGTCGAGATTTGCCAAATGCCAGGAAGATTGAGCAAACAGAAAATCTCCCGCCAATACTGCCACTCGGTTGTTAAACCGACTGTGAACAGTCGGCACTCCGCGCCGCAGATCCGACTCGTCCACCACGTCGTCGTGCACGAGACTAGCTGTGTGGATCATTTCCGTGATTTCAGCGAGGCGGCGGTGTTTTTCCGTGATTTCCCGATCGGGCATAGTCGCCTTGGCCATCAACAGAACGATTGCGGGTCTCACTCGTTTTCCCTTTGTGCCGAATAAGTATTCTGCAGCCGCGTACAAGATGGGATGACGGGCACCCACTAACTGTTTTAAGTTTTCTGTCAACAGTCGCAGGTCTTCTTCAACCGAGGAAAATAGGAGAGTGCTAGAGATCATGGATACGCCGACTCAAGCCGTAAAGTAACAAAATTTTACAAATCATATCTTTATTTTAAGGTAATTCTCTGCAATAGAAAAGAAAAATCTAGGCGATCGGCAGTTATTTGTCATCTGTCACCCGATGGGAGTCACCCGACTGCCAGAGGCGAGTTGCCGGCTCTCAGAGGGGTTGCCCCTATTGTATCGAATTGTTAAGGAGACTGCCAAAAAATCTCTAAATCCCAGAAACCCTGTGTTATTATGGGTATTAAGGATTTAAACAATTCTATACATTAAGTACAGCCAGACTGCCAGGTAGCTTTTAAGTGCCTGTAAAAGTTTCGTAGAGCCAGCCTTGTGAGTCGATCGCAGCCAAAATTTCTGGGACAGATTTTTAGTTCCTCGCGGCTAAAAGTTTTCAGAAGTTAAGAGTAGCGCATCTTATGTGCACGGTAGCTCAAAGCAGCTAAAGTGGATGGTTTTAGGCTGTTTAAGCATCTGTAAAGCAGTAAATCATTATTGATGACCGGGAACGCCTAAATGTTCCCGCAGGCTTGATATGGAAAAACAGCCTTCAGAACCAAGGCATGGTCTTGCGTGCTGACTTAATGTAGTAGGTCTTGAACTTGTCCTGCTCCTCCTCGTCGTTGACTTTTGGTTCTAATTATGATTTATCGCGATATTCCTCTAATTATTCCCATTCTGGCCGCCGGCTATGTAATGACTATTTATGTACTGCTGATGTTGGCCGAACGCAGCGCTAAAATAACTCGATTGGGCGAGTAGTGCACTGCTCGGCAGCCGAAGTCGGCAGCAGCGCCCTCGCTTCACCCTTGAGAATTCGGAATACTCAATAATAACCCTGCCTTGAATGCTTGCGCGCAAAGGCAGGGTTATTATTTACAATTGGGGGCACCGTGATTTTCTGGGCTGCTAGTTACTGCAACACATAGCTACAGTTATCGATGTTCAATGCCCACAGCCTCTGAGGCAGGATATTATATTTAGTAGCAGCTTGTATCGCTCACAGCAAGTTTCATGTCAGGGAAACCCGATTAATATTCCGAGAAAGCTATTAAAGTGCTCTCAAAAACGCTGAGTTTGAAGTTGTGGGTTATTGTGCCAAAAATCGCAATATTCCTATTTTGTAGGGCTAGAAATTACAGAAATAAAACGCGAATTTTCTGAATCGAGCAACCTGCTTGCTAAACAGAAGGAATCCATCAACTTGCACTGCGAGCAAATATTTCATCAAATGGTGCTTAACTGGCTGACTCATGCAGATAATCTCGGCCATTTATTCACATATTCCCAAGAAAATAATTTGCTAGACAGAGCCACAAAAGTAATTTTTAATTCAAAAAATATTCTGGATTTAACTGTTTTTTAAAAAAGGAACTCCCACTATTAATAATCCCATTAAAACTCTGTTTAATTTTGATTAAAACAACTAAAAGGCAGAGGAGAAGTTGTCAGAAATTGTCCAGATCCCCTGCCTAAATAGTTGTGTGATCCAGACGAACTCAAACAAGTTTTCATACATCTGATGCACAATGGTTTACAAGCGATAGAGAATTGCCGAGTTTTAAAAGTAGAGGTGAGAGCTGAAAATCAGAGCCTGCTCGTCAGTGGGCACTGAGTTTCTGGGGAATTTGGTCACGAATATTTGATCCGTTCTTTACCACAAAACCCGCCGACGAAGGCAGCGGCTGGGGACGGGAGATTGTTAAAAAAAGTGTGGAAAAACATTCGGGTAAAATAGAAGTAACATCAGTTATCGGTCAAAGGACGTGTATGGTGTTAATTCCGATGGCCGTTTAGCGTGATCACACTAAAATTCATACCAATACGCGACTAAAAATACAACTCTAGACCGATGTCAAATCTCGATTGCGGTTAGCAGGCCGCGAGTGTAAAATCTGAAATCTAAAATGTTATTAAGTGGCGGTTCCGCCTGCATCTCTCCCCTTTGATTTGCCCATGTCAACAACAGTTTCTGATACCCAAAGCTTGCTAGAACAGGCGATCGACCCCAAACTGCCGGTGCTGCCTCCAGACACACCCTTGAAAGTCGCAATTGCTGCCATGACTCAGGCGAGTGCCAGTTGCATTTTAATCGCGTTTGAGCAGCAATTGCTGGGAATTTTTACAGAACGCGATGTTGTGAAAATAACTGCTAGCGAAATACCGCTAGCAGGGGTGGCAATTTCTGAGGTGATGACTGAAAACCCGATCGCCATTTCCCTCGATAAAGCGGGGAATATCTTCAAGGTATTGAGCATATTGCGATCGAAAAGAATCCGTCATTTACCCCTCCTAGACGAAGGTGGCAACTTGCTAGGCGCTATCACCTGCGAAAGCATCCGTCAAATCCTCAAGCCGGCAGACTTGCTGAAAATGTGGCGCGCCGAAGAAATTATGACTACACAATTAATAGTTACCTCAAGCAGCGCCTCAGTTTTAGAAGTCGCAAAACAGATGAGAACCCAGCGGAAAAGCTGCATAGTCATTTGCACTGACAGCGACAACAAAAATCAGAAACCTGTGGGCATAATTACAGAACGCGACATTGTTAAATTCCAAGCTTCTGGACTAGATTTCGCACGTACTCCCGTCACCGCCGCGATGAGTTTTCCGCTGATACCGTTACAGGTAAAAGCCACCTTGTGGCAGGCTCACCAGTTAATGCAGCAGCACCGCATCCGGCGCTTGGTGGTGGTGGACGAGGAAGGATATTTAGCCGGAATTGTGACTGAAATTAGCTTGCGGGAGGCCTTAGATCCGGTAGAAATGCACGCCAATGTCGAGCTTTTGCAGGAAACAGTTGCCGATAAAATTCAGGAGTTGAACCAAATGAACGAAGAATTGCAAAAAGAAGCGTTGCGGAGAACAGAAGTCGAGGAAAAATTGCGAATTTTAAATGATAATTTGGAAGAACAAATCAAACAGCGAACTTTAGAATTAATTAATGCTAACAGTCAGTTAAAAAAGGAAATACAAGACCGCACCACCGCTGAAACTGAAGTTCGCCGCCTCAACACCGAACTCGAACAGCGAGTTCTAGACCGCACGGTTCAACTAGCAGCCACTAACGAAGAATTGCAGCAACAAATTAGCGGTAGAAAATTGCTCGAAGAAAAATTACACTTTTCTGAAAGGAAAGTCCGCGCCGTTTTTGAAGCGATGACCGACATCGTTCTCGTGCTAGACAGTCAGCGGAACATAGAAATTTTGCCAACGAATGTGGCAGCGGCTTCTGAGCCTGATTGCGATATAGTCAGCTTGACCATCGAACATTTTTTTGACGACGACAACCCGGATGATTGGTGGGTGTTAGTTCAGCAAGTGTTAGAAACACAACAAACTCTCAATTTTGACTACAGCTTAACAGTTTGTGGTCGCGAAATTTGGTTTTCCGCCTGCATTTCTCTGTTCTCAAAAGATGCAGTTATTTGGGTTGCCCGCAACATCAACGACCGCAAAATAGCCGAGTCAGCGCTGTGCCAAAAAAATGCAGAATTATCTCATACCTTAGAAGAACTGAAGCGGACTCAAAAAGAACTCATTCAATCAGAAAAAATGGCAGCCCTCGGACAGTTAATTGCCGGAGTTGCTCACGAAATCAATTCTCCTTTAGGGGCAATTCGATCTTCTGTGCAGAACATCGCTGATTTCTGGATCGAACAATTGCAGCAGTTGCCGATATTTTTCCAACAGCTATCCCCGGAACAGCGACAGGATTTCTTTGCTTTGCTGGAAAATTCCCGCCAAGAAACAGACACATTATCTAGTAAAGAAAAACGTCAGTTAAAAAAACTTTTGCAGGGGCAACTAGAATCGGAAAATATTGACGACGCCGACAGTCTGGCCTGTACCTTATTAGATATCGGCATCGGCAATAATGTAGAACCTTTTTTACCTTTATTGAAAGACAGCCAAAGTCGAAACATTGTACAAACAGCCTACCAATTTGCTACGGTACAAAAAAGCACTAAAACTATTGCTACTGCCACAGATAGGGCCGCCAAAATTGTTTTTGCTTTGAAAAGCTACTCTCGTTACGACCAGTCGGGTTCCAAAGTAATCGCTAATATTACCGCCGGTATTGATACTGTTTTAACGCTTTACCACTACCAAATCAAACACGGTGTGGAAGTGGTCAGAAACTATGGTACTAATTTGCCCTCTGTGCTATGCTATCCTGATGAACTCAATCAAGTTTGGACAAATTTGGTTCACAATGCTTTACAAGCGATGGGCAACAAAGGAGTGTTAAAAATTGATGTCAAACACCAAGCGAACGCAATATCAGTCAGTATTACCGACAGTGGCCCCGGCATTCCTCCAGAGATTATGCCGAGAATTTTTGAGCCGTTTTTCACAACTAAACCTCCAGGTGAAGGCAGCGGTTTGGGATTAGATATAGTTCAAAAAATTCTGGAAAAACACCAAGGTGAACTGCAAGTAGAAAGTGTGCCTGGTAACACAAAATTTACTATATCTTTACCCATCGAAATCCCTTGATAGCAATTTAAAAAATAGGTAAATGCCACAGATTTTAAAATTTAATAATAGAAGTCAAGTTTTATGCCTAAACCAGTAATTTTGTGCGTTGACGATGAAGTTGTGGTCTTAAATAGTTTGAAAATTCAACTTAAAAAAGAATTTGGGGATGCTTACCTCTATGAAGTAGCAGAAAATGCAGATGAAGCTCTGGAAATTATGGAGGAAATTCAAAAAGAAGATGAAAGTGATATTTTGGTCATAGTATCTGACTGGTTAATGCCAGGGATTAAAGGAGATGAATTTTTGATTCTGGTTCACCAAAAATATCCTAAAATTGTGAAAGTCATGCTGACTGGGCAAGCCGACGAAGTAGCAATAGCACGGGTGAAAGAGCAAGCAAACTTGCACCGTTGTTTGTACAAGCCGTGGGAACGCAAAGAATTAGTAGAAACTATAAAATCTGGTTTGACAAAAATATGAACAATAAACCTGTGATTATTTGTGTGGATGATGAACCGATAATTCTTGAAAGTTTGAAAATTGAGTTAAAAAAAACCCTGGGGGAAGAACAGTTATTAGAAACTGCTGAAGGCGGCGAAGATGCTTTAGAGTTAATAGAAGAATTACTGGCTGAGGGCAGCGAAATAGTAGCAGTGATTTCCGACTATTTGATGCCGAATATCAAAGGGGACGAATTGCTGAAGCAGATTCACAGAATTTCCCCAAAAACTATCAAAATTATGCTAACGGGGCAAGCAGACCTCGAAGCAGTGGCGAATACTATTAAATATGCTAAATTGTACCGATATATATCGAAGCCTTGGCAGTCCGAAGATTTGAAGTTGACGGTAAAAGAAGCGATTAACAGCTATTTTAGGGAGAAGCAATTAGCGGAACAAAATGCTCAACTCCAAAAGCTGAATCAAGAATTGGAAACTTTAGTCGAGGAGCGGACTGCACAACTGCGTTTGTCAGAGGAAAAGTTTGCTAAAGCTTTTCGTTCTTCTCCCAACCCGATTACTATTACCAGACTTAATGACGGTAGTTATTTAGAAATTAATGAGGCTTTTTGCCAGACAATGGGTTATTCGGCCGCAGAAATTCTCGCTCGCACGGCGCTTGATTTGAATCTTTGGGAAAATATACAAGCCCGCGCCGAGTTGTTTAAAATGTTAGACGAAAAAAAAATTGTTCTCAATTACGAATTTGATTTTCGCACTAAAACAGGGGGACTCAGAACCGGGCTGCTGTCAGCAGAAATCATTGACATTCATGGCGAAACCTGCGTGATTTCTGTGATTCAAGATATTAGCGATCGCAAATTAGCCGAAGAAAAACTCCGAGCTGTAGCGGCTTCTTTAGCAGCAGCGCAAAGAATCGCCCGTGTCGGTAATTGGGAATGCGATTTATCTGCCAACACAACTACTTGGTCGGAAGAATTATCTCGGATTTTTGGGCTCGATCCAACCCAGCCTGCGCCAACACTGACTGAGTTTTCGCAATACGTGCATCCCGACGATCGACAAAAGTGGCAAACAACGATCGACGCTGCTATTGATAGCGGGCAATCCTACAGTTTGGAATATCGAATCCTGCGGCTGGAACCGACAATTGGTGCGGATAATTGCCGATCACAAACAAGTGAAGGCGGCTTCATTCGCTACATCGAAGCCAGAGGAGAAGCAGTTGTCAATCAACAAGGTAAAGTGACAAAACTATTCACAACTTTGATGGACATTACCCCCCGCAAGCGGGCAGAAATAGCCCTAGCTGAGAGCGAAGAAAAATACCGTCATTTAGTTGAAACTTCCCAAGATATTATCTGGTCTTGCGATGCTGAAGGACACCTTACTTTTGTGAACCAAGCAGTTAAACAAATCTACGGTTACGAGCCTGAAGAAATGCTTGGCTGTTCTTTTAGCGATTTCTTGGCCCCAGGAGAAATAGACTGGAAATGGGAACTTCAGCGGCGCTTCCTGACGGGAAAAACTGTGTTTCAGTACGAAAATATAGTATTAGGAAAAGACGGCAGCAAGATTGATGTAAATACGAAGGCGATCGCGCGTTTGGACGCTGAAGGAAACATTATGGGCACAACAGGCACTGCTAGCGATATTACCGAGCGCAAACAAGCAGAAATAGCCCTGAAAAAAGCCAAAGAAGAAGCCGACAGAGCCAACAGGGCGAAAAGTGAATTTCTCTCGAATATGAGCCACGAATTGCGAACTCCCCTCAACGCAATTCTCGGTTTCAGCCAACTGCTGGCCCGCGACCCAGACCTCGGTGCCGACCAACAGCAATACTTAGGAATTATTAGCCAGAGCGGGGAACATTTGCTCGTTTTGATCAACAATATTCTGCAAATGTCAAAAATTGAAGTCGGGCTGGTGACACTTAATAACAGCACCTTTGACTTGCACAAAATGCTAAAAAACACTGAAAATATGCTGAAGCTGCAAGCCGAAAAAAAAGGGTTGCAGTTAATTTTTGATTCCCCCCCCACTCTACCTAAATATATAGAAACCGACGAAAGCAAGTTGCGCCAAGTCTTAATAAATGTAGTCGGAAATGCTATTAAGTTTACTACGGAAGGTGGTGTTAATTTGAGAATAAAACATGAGGGATTAAAAACTAAAACTCATGGAGAGATTCCCCCAAGTAAGAATTGCTGTTTGCTATTTGAAGTGGAAGACACTGGTTCAGGAATTTCTGCGGAAGAAATGGACAATTTGTTTACACCTTTCGCGCAAACAGAAAGCGGAAAAAAAGCTCAAGAAGGAACCGGTTTGGGCTTGCCAATCAGCAAGCAGTTCGTTCAGTTAATGGGAGGAAAGATGACGGTAACAAGTACCCTCGGTCGCGGCAGCATTTTTAGATTTGATGTTAAAGTTTCGCTCCCTAATGCAGTGGAAATTCAGGTGGCTCAAACAGCTCGCCGAGTGGTGGGCCTGGAACCCGGACAGCCTGAATACCGGATTTTAGCTGTTGACGATCGCCTGGAAAGCCGCTTGCTGTTGGTCAGAATGCTGACATCCCTTGGCTTTGCGGTGCAGGACGCTGAAAATGGCGTTCAAGCTGTGGAAATGTGGTCGAGTTGGGAACCTCATTTGATTTGGATGGATATGCGGATGCCGGTGATGGACGGTTACGAAGCTACGAAACAGATTAAAGCGCATTTGAAAGGTCAAGCAACGGTGATTATTGCTCTGACTGCAAGTGCTTTTGATGAGGAGCGATCGCTGATTTTGTCTGCTGGTTGCGATGATTTTGTAGCGAAGCCTTTTCGGGAGCAAGTGATTCTAGAAAAGATGGCTAAGTATCTGGGAGTCCGCTATGTTTATGATCGAGAAGCTTCGCTAAGTTCTGATGCTGCGGTGTTCGCCGAGGTTTCCACGGCAACTGAAACGGCTGATTTGGCTTTTACACTCAATACTTCATTTTTGGAAGCTATGCCTGCTGAATGGATTGATGAATTGTATTCGGCGGCGGATGCGGTTGATAACGAGGAGATTTTTCGGCTGTTGTTGTCGATTCCTCCTATTAATGCTCGTTTCGGCAACGCGATAGCCGATTTGGCGAATAACTTCCGCTGCGATCGGATTATCGATTTGATTGAGGAGTTTAGAAATTGTTGAAGGATGAAAGAAGAAGGGATAGGGGCAGGTTCAGGATTATGGATGATGTAGGTCGATCGCCTATTTGTAAACTCGCCCGCAGGCGATCGGGTAATTTACTTGTAGCCAAGCTCCACACCCTGGTAATCATCACTCATTCCCCATTCTTTAATCTCACATCTTAAATCTCAACTAAGATAAGTTCTGTAAATATAAAAGAACTTGCTCCCGGAAGTAGTGTTATAATAAGTATTTAACCCGTTTTCAAAATTTCAACTATTCTTAAATTAACAAAAAATAGCGATCGATGACCAACAATCAAATAGAAGAAAATAAAGGCAACATATTAATTGTTGACGATACTCCAGAAAATTTGCAAGTTTTATCCGCAACGCTGTTCGATCGGGGCTACAAAGTCCGCGGCGTAATTAACGGCAAAATGGCAATCAGAGCAGCGCGATCTGGGTCTCCTGATTTGATTTTGCTTGATATCAAAATGCCGGAAATGGACGGCTACGAAGTCTGCACCCAGCTCAAGGCAGATCCGAAGACATCAGAAATTCCCGTTATTTTTATCAGCGCTTTAGATGAAGTATTGGACAAAGTAACCGCCTTTCAAGTTGGAGGGGTAGATTATGTCACAAAACCGTTTCATGTAGCAGAGGTTTTAGCGCGAATCGAACACCAACTGACTATCCAAAGACTGAAAAAACAATTGCTCGATCGCAATAAAAAATTGCAAGAAGAAATAATAGAACGCAAAAAAGCTGAAGAAGCAGCGGCCGCTGCATCCCTCGCAAAAAGTCAATTCGTTGCCAACATGAGCCACGAATTGCGGACTCCCCTGAACGCCATCCTGGGTTTTACCCAAGTCATGAGCCGCGACTCTTTGCTCAGCCACGAAAATCTCGAAAATCTCCGAATTATTAACCGCAGCGGTCAACATTTGCTGGAACTAATTAACGATGTTTTAGACTTGTCGAAAATAGAAGCAGGGATAATTGGCTTAGATGAACGCAGCTTTGACCTTTATCAACTCCTCGACACTCTCGAAGAAATGTTTCAAATCAAAGCTGAAACAAAAAAAATGCAACTGAGATTTTCCGTCCAGGCAAATGTTCCCCAATATATAAAAACTGACGAAAAAAAGCTGCGCGTCTGCTTAATTAACCTGCTGGGAAATGCCATGAAATTTACTCAGGACGGGGGTCGTATTTGGCTGCGAGTGAGCGTGGAAAGCAACCAGCCACAGCCGACTAAATCGGAAAGTCATCCTAACCCTACCTCAGTCGAACCATTGTTAATTTTCTTTGAAGTTGAAGATACGGGAGTTGGCATAGCAACAGCAGAAATTGATACTTTATTTGATGCTTTCGTGCAAACACAAGCGGGGAGAAAAGCGGCTGATGGTACGGGATTGGGTTTGACAATTACTAAAAAATACGTACAGATTATGGGGGGTAATATTGGGGTAAAAAGTGTTTTAGGTGAGGGAACAAGTTTTAAATTTAATATCCGAGTATTTGCGGCTATTTCGTCTGAAATAACAGTGGCAACATTGCAGCGAGCGATCGGACTAGAAGCAGATCAACCAGTTTATAGGATTTTAGCAGTTGACGACAATCAAGAAAATCGGCTGCTGCTGGTTAAAATGTTGCAACCAATTGGTTTGGAAGTCCGAGAAGCGGAAAATGGCTACCAAGCGGTTGAACTTTGGGAAAGTTGGCAGCCTCATTTAATTTGGCTGGATACGCGAATGCCAGTAATGGACGGTTTTGAAGCTGTCCGACAAATTAGAGCGAAAGAGAAACAAACTCAGTGGCGAACTGTAATTATTGCTCTGACTGCTAGCACTTTTGAGGAAAAAAAAGGCGAAATTATCGCCGCAGGTTGCGACGATTTTGTGCGGAAACCTTTTCAAGAACAAATCCTCTTTGATAAGATGGCTTGCTACTTGGGAGTGCGCTATCTTTATCAAGAGTTGCCCCGGCTTCCTGTCGGGGCTTTACGGCGTTATTGTGTGAGCGAAAAACCCGATTCATTTTTCCGAGGGCTGCTGGCTCAGATGCCTCAAAGTTGGGTGCAGGAACTCTACGACGCGGCTAATGATGTTAATGAAGAGCTGGCGATTCAACTTGTCGATCGCATCTGGGAAAGTCATCCAACTTTAGCTGAGGCTTTAAAAGATTTGCTTGCCGATTACCGACTCGACAAGATCCTGGATTTAACTCAATCGAGTTTAAAATAAATGGATAATAGCGAAATTAAAGTATTGGTGGTTGATGACCAACCGAGCAATCTGCGGTTCTTATCCAAACTGCTAACATCCCAGGGGTATCAAGTTTACCGAGCTATTTGCGGTCAACTGGCGTTGAATGTTGCGATCACCTATTGCCCCGATTTAATTTTGCTCGACATTAGAATGCCGGAAATGAACGGTTATGAAGTTTGTCGGAGACTGAAAGCGACACCAGAAACCGAACAAATTCCGGTAATTTTTTTAAGCGTATTAGATGAAATGAACGATAAATTACAAGCTTTTCGAGTAGGAGGCGCCGACTATATTACTAAACCATTTCAAGTAGAAGAAGTTTTAGCGCGCATCGACAAGCAAGTCCGCTTGCAAAAACTGCAACAGCAATTAAAAGAACAAAATAATCAACTGCAACAGTCGCAGTCGCTGCTTGCTAGTATATTAAATAGTTCCTTAGACTGTGTGGTAGCTTATTCTGCCGTCCGCAACAGTGAGGGAAATATTGTGGATTTCCAGTGGCTCTTGATCAACCCGGCTGCCGAAAAATTTTATGGTCTGCTATTAAATGAGATTGTTGGCAAGAATTTGTTAGCCAAGATTTCGCAAGTTAGCAATAATGGGTTATTTGATTTGTATGTTTCTGTAGTAGAAACAGGAGAAACTATAGACCAAGAATTTTATTACGAACAGGAGCAAGAGCCAATTGTTTGGCTGCACATTGTGGCGGTCAAATTAAACGACGGTCTGGCAGTAACATTTCGCAATATTACCGAGCGCAAACGAGCAGAAATTGCCCTGCGAGACAGCGAAGAACGCTTTCGCGCCATATTCGAGCAAGCTGCGGTCGGCATAGCTAAAACCGCGCTCTGTGGTAAATTTATGCGGGTAAATCCCGGCTTTTGTCAAATTGTCCGCTATGCACAATCCGAATTGTTACAGCAAAATTGGGAGGCAATTACTCACCCAGATGATAGAGAAGCGGACAGAGAATACCTGCGCTCGCTGTTATCCGGGAAGATTCAAACTTTTTCTGTGGAAAAGCGTTTGCTATGCAAAGATCAGGCAGTGCGCTGGGCAAATGTTACTGTTTCGGCAATGCGGGATGTCAAGGGGACGCTGCAGTATTTAATTTGTGCGATCGAGGATATTTCCGAACGCAAGCTGGTACAAGAATTGCTGGAAGCGAGTTTAGACACTCAAACCCGCTACGCTCAAGAATTAACTCGTTCTAATGCCGAGCTAGAACAGTTTGCCTACGTGGCTTCTCACGATTTGCAAGCGCCTTTGAGCACGATTGCCGGCTACGCTCAACTATTAGAAAAACGCTCTTCCAACCAACTTGATGCCCAAGGAAATAAATTTATCCGCAATATTGTTAATTCTTGCGGGCGGATGCAGGCGCTGATTGATGACTTGCTGGAGTATTCGCGGGTCGGTCGCAGTCAGAAACCTTTTGATCTCATAGATTGCAATCGGGTTTTTGAGGATGCTTGTGCTAATTTGCAGTTGGCTATCCGCGAGAATCAAGCTTCTGTTACTAGGGGGGATTTGCCAAGGGTAACAGGTGACTGTTTTCAACTGCTGCAACTGTTTCAAAATTTAATTGGTAACGCCATTAAGTACCGTAGCAGTGAGGCGCCGGTGGTGCAGGTGGACGCTTCCCGTCAGGGGGATAGCTGGGTGTTTTCAGTGCAGGATAATGGTATTGGGATTGCCTCACAGCACCATCCGCGAATTTTTCAGATTTTTCAGCGCTTGCACACCCAAAAACAGTATTCGGGAACTGGTATCGGTTTAGCGATTTGTCAAAGAATTGTCGATCGGCACGGCGGCAGCCTTTGGGTAGAATCAGAACCCCATCGAGGCTCGACTTTTTATTTTTCTATTCCTATACCAAAGTGAAGTCAGCACCCCGCCTGAAGCAGTCAATCGATTTTAGATTTTAGATTTTAGATTTTAGATTTTAGAATTGAAGAAAACGACCTCACTGATACAGCATATTCCCTGTAAATGTAGTACACAAAAACCTGGTTTCTTGAACAGAAAAGGATGAGAAAACTCTAAAAAAAACCGGTTTCTGGGGTGTACTTTATAAAGCTCGAATACACTGTAAATCCGGGGGCTTGTGATGAGGATTCGGAGCTTTTTTCTCGACCCACGGATGAATCCGGGGGCTTGTCACCAAATTGCTTAATTGTCACGCCTCCTTTACTTAAGCTTTAAATATCTTTATCTTTTCTTTACAAAGAGGTTTATAAAGTGTAGCATATTCACTGATGACATTGAGCTAAAAATTTATCAATATAAATCTATTAGCTCGATCCTTATACAACTTATAAATCAGCGGTGCGCGCAAGACTTGTTAATTTTTTTCAACTGTATCCAGAGCATCTTGCTTTGGGATGCAATAGTTTCCCTAGTAGTTCCCGGATCAAGATTTGTGATGTGTTTGCAGTTTGTAGGTTCTCGGACAGACTGCCAAGTGAAACAAGCATGATTCGCAAACCTTTGCAAATCCAGAAAAACGGTAAATTCCTGCAACACACTTTCAGTGTTCTCAGCCAAATTTACCGGATGATGGCAAGAGATGCTTTGCAGGTACTTAAACACGGCTCAAAGTCCTGCCACCTCACAAAATACGTTCGTAGTGAGGCAAAGCCGTGAATTATAAAAAGAAAAAATTCACTCTTTTAATAGCAAACGATGACGAGGACACGCGCTTTTTGGTGAAGGAAGCACTGCGAGAAGTTCGACTAGCAATTACGAGCGAATTTGTGGAAAATGGAGAACAAGTGCTAGACTACTTGTACCGTCGTGGTCAATATTTTGGTAGCACCAATTGGCATCAGCCAGACTTGATACTTTTGGATCTGAATATGCCGAGGCTGGACGGGCGAGAAACACTAACTTTGATCAGATCTGACCCCCATTTGCAACAAATTCCGGTTGTAATACTCACAACTTCCCACCGCAGAGGAGATATCTTGCTTTGCTACCGATTGGGAGCCAATTCTTTCATATCCAAACCAGTCACTTTTGAAGGATTGCTTGAAGTAATGAAGACTTTATGTGAGTATTGGTTTGAAATCGTTTCACTCCCGCCGGATATGTAAATTTTCATGTAGGGCTAAATCCATAGTTTGAGTGTATAGTGAATTTGATAAGCAGCAATATTGGCCGAGCGCAAGTATCGCTCTCAAAACAAAAAAGTTGCCTTAGACCCGCTCCGAACGCTATAGTTGTGTTAACACGTAACCAATGTCTGAAAATTTTGTTAGTTGAGGATGACCTCGCAGATCCGACAATGATCGAAGACCTTCTAGGGTCATTCAGCGAGTCTCTATTTCTTCTCCAAACTGTTAAGTCTCTGGAGATAGGAGCCGGGTGTCTGGAAGTAGACAAGTTTGACGCCCTACTATTAGATTTGTCAGTGTCAGACAGCTTGAGGGGAAGCGAGGCGATCGCAGTTTTGAAAGGGCGATGGCCCACATTGCCAATTGTGGTGCTGACAGATATCAACGATGAAAATATGGCCCGGTCGGTATTGCGCTGGGGCGCTCAAGATTGTTTGGTAAAGGGAAGATTTCACAGAACTCTTCTGGTGCGGGCAATCCATTACGCGATCGAACGCCAGGAAATCGAAGAACAATTGCGGCAGCAGGCTCTCCGACAGCGGCTGTTAGGCAAAATGATCGAACATATTCGATCGTCAATAGATCCGGCAAGCATTCTCCAAAGTACCGTTGCAGAAGTGCGCCAGTTTCTCCAAACAGACCGCGTTTTAATTTATCGCTGTCAGGATTGGGTGTCTCAATTGGACGGGGAAGAGCAAAAAGGTGCGATCGTCGCCGGTGACGGTTTGCCAGAAGGTTATATTGAAAACCAAAATATTAGTGCTGCTTTGGCGGTGTCATGCTTTGTTTTAGTCGAATCCCACTCGGTACAAGCAATAGCAGATGTCAGCACTGCCCCATTGGCTGGCAGTTGCAAAGAATTGTTGACAGATTGTGAAATTGCAGCAGTTATAAGCGTGCCAATTTGGCAATCTGGCGACTGGGAAACGGCAAAAGAAACACAAGAAGCCATTGGTTGGGAAGCCGAAAAAAATCACGATGCAGCCGAAAATTATATCTGGCAGCAGGCGAGTTACAAACCGCAGACCCAAGGTAAAAATTTGCCCGATTCGATCGCAGAAAATGGCAATAATTTGTGGGGAATGTTGACAGCATACAATTGCTGCGGTGTCAGGGAATGGCAGCAGTGGGAAATAGATTTTTTACAGCACTTGGCAAATCAAGTGGCGATCGCGATCGAACAATCTCAACTTTACCGCAAGCTAGCAATAGCCAATCAAAAATTGCAGCAACTGGCAACTACTGACGGACTGACTGGCATTGCCAATCGCCGCCAGTTCGATCGCGTTTTGAGCTTAGAGTGGCGCAGATTGGCAAGAGAGGAACTGCCGCTGTCTTTAATTATGTTTGACATCGACTTTTTTAAACTTTACAACGAGTTTTATGGGCACCTCGGCGGGGACGATTGTTTGCGCCAAGTTGCCGGGGCGATCGCCAGAGCCACCAACCGGGCTGGGGATTTGACTGCCCGCTACGGTGGCGAAGAATTTGCCCTAGTGCTGCCCAACACTAGCGCCGAAGGGGCAAACGTTGTCGCCCGGAAAATTTGCGACGGCATCGCCAGCTTGAAACTGCCCCACGCGCGATCGTTGATCGGCCCCTACGTTACCCTCAGTGGTGGCATTGCGACAGCGATTCCTTCTGCCCAGGAATCTCCCAACACCCTAATTCGCAGCGCTGACAGCGCCCTTTATCAAGCCAAAACCGAAGGCAAAAATCGCATTTGTCACGCCAGAAGTAACTCGGAATCTTCTCCGATTTTTATGTAAAAGTTGAAGGTAATTGGTAATTAGTAAGATCGTGTTTAATTTTTCACTCACAACTCACAACTCATAACTCATATTGTTGACCTTAGCATCGGAATAATAATTTTCCGAGTGCAGTGCGAGCGGGATGCGATCGAGTGACCCGAAGCAAGGATAATGCTCGCTGGCAGGGTATAATTCCGATGCTACGGTATTTGATATTACTGAGATGTTGCACCATTCTCAATTACTTGTTTAGGAACAGGCTTTCCGGCCTGTTCCACAAGAAAATTCACTCTTTGTGGAACAGGCCGGAAAGCCTGTTAAGCGAGAATGGTGCAAGATGTGAGATATTGCCCATTTCCGCTGCCCAATTTCTAATTACAAATTCCTAATTTATTGCCCCAAATTTGAATTCCTACCTGTTAAATTCGGCCGCACTGGAATTTCAATCAAAAACTCCGCTCCCTCTCCCGGTGTCGAAATACAGCTCAATCTGCCGCCGTGGCGATCGACTATAATCGAGTGAGAAATCGACAATCCCAAACCCGTGCCCTTGCCCACAGGTTTAGTCGTGAAAAACGGGTCAAACAGCCTCGATCGCACCGACTCCGGTATCCCCCGCCCGTTGTCGGCAATAGATACCGCTACGAAGCCCGCAGCAGCCTGATAAGTGCGAATAGCGATCGTGCTTGGATGTCGATCGCACTCCTCGATCGGACGCTGCTTGTCCCGTTCTTCCAAAGCATCGATCGCATTAATCAAAATATTCATAAATACCTGATTCAACTCGCCCGGAAAACATTCAATTGGCGGCAATAGTTGGTAATCTTTAACAATCTGAATTTCCCGATGACTGCTGTGAGATTTCAACCGATTTTGCAAAATCATCAAAGTGCTATCAATTCCCTCGTGAATGTTGACAGACTTCCCAGCGGACTCGTCCAATCGCGAAAAGTTACGCAACGATTTCACGATCTCGACAATTCGCTCGGTTCCTACTTGCATCGAATTAAACAATCTCGGGAAATCCTCAGCAATATAATCCAAGTCTATTTCATTAATTTTATCCAAGACTTGGGCTGGAGGATTAGGACAGTAATGCTGGTAAAATTTAATCAATTCCAGCAAATCTAAAGTGTAATTACGAGCCGGAGTGAGATTGCAGTGAATAAAGCTAACAGGGTTATTAATTTCGTGAGCAACACCAGCAACTAACTGACCCAAACTCACCATTTTTTCATTCTGAACAAGCTGAGCTTGAGTCGTTCGGAGTTTGTTAATAGCTGCTTCTAACTCTAGCGCTTTTGAACGTTCTCGCGCTTCCGATTCCTGCAAAGCTGACTCGGCTTGTTTGCGATCGGCAATTTCAGTTTGTGCTTGCTCAAACAGCATTGATTGCTGGATAGCGATCGCCAACTGCACGCTAATTTGTTTGAGACACTCGACCTCAATTTCCAGCCAGTGGCGGGGACCCGCGCACTCGTGAGCGATCAATAGCCCCCACAACTTCTCGCCTTGCAAAACTGGCACTACCAAATTAGCTCGCACCTGAAATTGACTTAATAAATTAATGTAGCACTCGGAAAGATCAGCTTGGTAAATATCATCTACAGCTACAGCACGACCGTGTTCGTAAGCAGAAGCATAGTTGTCTTCAAAGCACGAATCGTTAATAGTTATTCCCTGAATAGCCAGCCAATTTTGGCCCACAGACTCGACTGTTACAAAACCGCTCCAATCGGAATTAAACTGATAAATAACTGTCCGGTCTGTTTGCAAAAAATGCCGTACTTCAGCAACAGCTTTGGTCAAGATTTCTTCTAAATTTAGAGACGAGCGAATGCGTTCCAGCATTGCTACCACCAAGCGTTCTCGCTTTAATTGCTGGCGCAAGATAGCCTCGGCAAGTTTGCGAGTGCTAATATCTTCAATCACACCAATTACATAGCTAGGTTCCCCAAACCCATTCCGCACTAATGATACAGTCATATTAGTCCAAACAAATGAACCGTCTTTGCGAATAAAGCGTTTTTCAAGGGAATAATTAAAAATTTCCCCAGCTAACAGTCTGTCGCGCGACTCGACATCGGCTGCTACATCTTCTGGGTGAGAAATATCCCCAACATTTCGCGCTTTCAGTTCCAATTCAGAGTATCCGACAATATTGCAAAAGCCTTGATTTGCATTCAAAAATTGACCGTCTGGCCACACTTTAACAATGCCAATCGCGGCTTGTTCAAATACAGCTCGAAATCGCTGTTCGCTTTCTTGTAAAGCAATTTCTGCTTTTTTGCGATGGCTAATGTCCATTGCCGTGCCAAACAGCCGCACCACCTGACCCAACTCATTTTTAACAGATTGTCCTTTAGCGTTAACGTGCCTGATTTCTCCTGATGGAAAATAGATGCGGTGGTCGATGTCGTAAGCTGTCCCTTCAGTCACTGCGTTTTGCACAACTTGTGTAAAAACTTCTTTGTCATCGGAATGAATTTGCTCTAAAAGTTCTTCCATTGTCGGCGGCTGATTCAATTCTCGGCCGTAAACTCGAAACAGTTCTTCCGACCAAGTAATAATTCCTGCCTCAATATCGAATTCCCAATTGCCGATGCGGGCAATTTTTTGCGCTGCTTGCAACTGTTCGGCAAGTTGTTGCAAAGATGCGATCAACTGAGTTTTTTCTGCTTCTGCTGCAACGCGGGCGCTGATATCTTTGTGAGTGCCTGTTATCCGCAACGGCGCACCCCATTCGTCGTACTCGACTACCTTGCCCATCGCCAGAATCCACTGCCAATTGCCCGCTTTGTTGAGCATCCGAAATTCAAATTCATAGATATCAGTCTCACCTTCCAAATAGGAATTTAAACATTCCATTACCTTCAGTCGGTCTTCTGGATGCACCAAACTTTCCCAACCTTTGAGGTTATTTTCAATTTCGGTTTCTGCATAGCCTAGCATTGATTTCCAATAAAAGTCGAAATAAGTTTCGCCAGTAGCGATATTCCAATCCCACAGCCCCAAAGAGCTACCTGAAACCGCCAACTCCAATCGCTCTTGACTGAGTTTTAATGCCGATGCGGTGCGTTTTATTTCCGTGAGATCGGCAATTATGGCTATCATTCCTATCGGTTGACTAGCGCTATCTTTAATGCAGTTAGCTCGCAAGAAAGTCTCTATAATATCGCCATTTTTACTCTTAATTTCAATTTCAGTTTCCCAGGGAAAACCTTTCCGCAGCACCCTAAATAACTTTCTCAAATCTTGAGATTTGGGGTACATTACTGCTGGGCCTCCGGCATTATTTAGTTCCTCAACTGTATAGCCGTAGCGCTGAATAAATGCTTGATTGTGATAAACGGAATAACCGTCCAAATCTGCGATCGCGATCGCATCACTAGCGCTGTCTACAGCTTGAGTTACCAGGCACAGAGTCAGTTCCGCTTGTTTGCGATCGGTAATATCAAAAATCGCTCTGTCTAGCCACAAAACTAGCCCTTCTAGATTGTAAGTTGGCCTACCTCTTTCCGACATCCACCGCACCGCGCCGTCAGCGCGAACAATCCGGTATTCTAGATTGTACGGCTGTTTCGACTCTACCGCTGCGCTGACTTGTCGATCGACCATTTCGTGGTCTGCCTCATGGATAATGCTAGTAAAACTCCAGCGGTTCTTGCCAATAAAATCCTCAGCAGGATAACCACTAATTGCCTCAATTTCATCGCTAATAAATACCATCGTCCCATCAGCATCATACAAGCTGCGGCAGATAGCGCCGGGGATATTCTCAACGAGCGAGCGAAATCTGGCTTCACTCTCCCGTAAAGCTGCTTCGGTCTGTTTTAAATCAGTAATATCCAGCACCATGCCTTCCCAAATTATATCGCCTTGGTGCCCTATTTCTGTGGGAAAATCAACTCGTTCCGGTCTCGAAACCCCTTGCAGCCACTTAAGTTTTCCCGACGGTACAATCGCCCGCCATTCCTGGTACCAAAGCTGCATATTTGCCGCAGAAACAGCAATAGATTCTTCAAATCTTTGGCGGTCGTCTGGATGAATACAACTAAAAAGTAGTTGGGGAGTTTGCTGAACATTTTCAGGTTCCAGTTCATATAAATCGCGGCTGCCCGAAGAAATGTAAGGAAAACTTTTTTGCCCGTCGGTTGATAGGCGAAATTGATAAATTATTCCCGGCAAATTGGCAGCAAGTTGCCGCAGTCTAGCTTCGCTTTCTTGCTGCATTAATTGTTGGCGCCTATCCTGAGTGATATCTCGAATTATCCCCACCAAAATTTTACTGCCGTCGGTATTTTCAAAGACGGTTTTTTTAGTAGACAGAATGTGCTTTGCACCGTGGGCGCCCGTAAATATTTCCTCGCTCTCGTTTTCTTTCCCCGTCCTAAACACTTGTTGGTCAGTTTGCCAAAAAATCTCAGCTTCTTGTTTTGGGAAAAAGTCATAATCCGATTTGCCCAGCAGTTCCTCGCGCTGCTTCCCGATCAGCTTGCAAAAAGCATCATTTAACAGTATCCAGCGGTGCTGTTCATCCTTGACGAAAATTGGAGCAGCCAGGGCATCGATCGTATAATTCAAAAACTTTTTACTAGCTTCCAGCTCGGAGAGTGCTAAAACTTTATCCGTAATATCGTGGATAGTTCCTGTCGTCCCCTGCGCCGCGCCGTCCCACCCCAACCTCAAAAATTCTTGCACTTCCACCCAGCGAGTTTCGCCCTTTTTGGTAAGATATCGAATTTGATAGCAACTGGATGTTTCTTGATTTTCGCTCAGACTTCTAAACGAATTTAAATATTGGTATTGATCGTCAGAATGAATGTAACTCAAACAGGAAGTTCCTAAGCTTTCATCAACGGTAAATCCGGTAATTTCCGTCCAAGCCGGATTAAGAAAAGTCCAATTCCCAGCAGTATTTGTTTCAAAAACTACTTCTCTGATATTGTCAACAACCCGCAAGTATTTTTCTTGACTTTTTTGCCATTCTGCTTGCCGTTTCTGGCGGGCGATCGCGCACCTGAGCGTCCGTACCAGCAGCCGGCGGTCTACCTGTCTTTTCACCAGATAATCTTGGGCGCCGGCGGCAATTAACTCGACAGCCAGTTCTTCGTCATCGGCGGCTGTCAGAATGACGATCGGAATATTTATTCCGCAATCTTGCATTCGGAAAAAAGTATTAAATTTTAGGCTGTCAGGAAGTGAAAGGTCTAATAAAATTACATCAAAAGTTTCGCCGCATAAAATTTCTCTCGCTTCCCGCATGCAAACTACATTCGTCAACTCAATTGATTGTCCTAGTCGGGGCTCTGACAGCAGTTCTTGAATGAGTTCTGCATCTTCTGCACAGTCCTCTACTAAAAGAACTTTCAAGCAAGCAGGCGTTAAAGTTGACTCAAAAACAGATGCCATACCATTTTAGATTTTAGATTTTAGATTTTAGATTTGGAATGACTGATGACTATCGCAGTTTGGTTCTTGCGTAAACTGGCATTTTTTTACTGCTATCCTTTTGCTATTTTTTAGGAATAAAAAAAATCAGCAGCGGATGCAGTTACCTAGCTCATTATTGGGGAACTTGAACCGCACGCTTGAGAGTGCGCTGTGTGCTTGCAGACCCCGCAAATTTATTTGTAGAATTGAGTTGTTCGCTGCAAGTTTTCCGCCTCGCCCGAAACCTAGTGGCCCAAAACTATTATACTCTTACCAATATTGCAACTCAACTCTGTTTTAATTTACAACCTTTGGCAGGGGAATAGCAAGAGGCAAGTCAAAAGAGCGCGGAGTAATCAAGATTTGCATTGCTGATAGCCTTTGAAACTTTAGATTTTAAATAGCCGTTTAAAGCTTGCTTAAAGTGGCCTTATTTTTTCAAAATAGTATTACTACTAAGCTACCAGAATTACCGTTGGTTTACAAGATACGCTCTGAGATTGTGTTAGCTTAATTGCCCGGAATTAGCGCCTGTTTGTATTGAGCAATGCAACTCCTCTCTTGATCGAGGAACCAAGCCTTGCATTCCTTGGTACAAATTTAATTATAAACTTAATTATGGTTGTCTAACCGGACACAATTCAACTCAGTTGAGTCGCTCAATTTTTCTGCGGTTTGGGGAGCACAACTGTAAACACGCTGCCTTGACCGACAGTGCTGCTAATAGCAATCTCACCGTTAAAAGGCTTTAAAAGTTCAATACAAGTATAAAGTCCTAGACCAGTTCCTGTCGGTTCCCCTTCGGTTTTTTCCTCGCCTTTAGGTGGCTTGGATGTGTAAAAAGGGTCAAAAAGTTTTGGCAAGTCTTCAGATGATATACCGCATCCCGTATCTGCAATATCCAGGTATAGGTTCGAGTCATCTTGCCGAGTCACGATAGTTATTTCTCTGCTTTTCTTTTCCCACATAGCATCCATTGCATTATTGATTAAATTATAAAATACTTGAGAAAGATAGGAATAAATTAAGGGAATGCTGGCAATTTCTTCGTCATAAAAGTATTTTTTTCTAATCTTATTTTTAAAATACAGGTTGCCTTCCAATAGCTGAATTTCTCGCTGCACTAAATCGTTGATATTCACAGGGTGCAAATCTTGCTTTTGCTCGTTTCTGCTTTTCATCATCAGAGTATCCATGATCTGATTGATTTTTGTGACAGCTTGAAAAATATACTTAGTATAATTAAACAGAGAGTCTTCTTGAATTTGTGTGGCTTTTGTTTCAATCAAATCGACGCTAGTCTGGATCACTTGCAGGGGACTTTTGAGGTTGTGAACCATTCCCTGAGTCAAACGTCCGATGATGGCAGTTTTTTCCTGGTTTATTAATTGCTTGGTTTTTTGTTCAACAAGTCTTTCCAGGTTTTGGTTGAGGTGGGCAAGTTCGAGGTTTTTTTCTTCGAGTTTTTTTTGCAAGCTGCGGATTGTCAAGTGGGTTTGAATCCGGCTCAAAACTTCTTCGTGCTGGAAAGGCTTAGTGATGTAGTCAACGGCTCCTGTCTGAAAGCCTTTTACTTTATCCGGCGTATCGGAAAGGGCGCTCATGAATATGATGGGAATATCTTGCGTTGACGGGTCTGCTTTCAAACGTCGGCAAGTTTCAAAACCGTCAATTCCTGGCATCATGATATCCAAAAGAATCAAGTCTGGATGGATGTAGTCAATTTGCTCGATCGCACTTTCGCCGTCTAGAGCCACTAATACTTTAAACCCGTAATTCCTTAACAACTCGAAAAGTACGTCAAGATTTGTTTGGTTGTCATCGACAATTAGTATGATACTTCTTTCAGCATTCTTATCGTTCATATTCAAGGCAAACATTCAAATTTTTTACTTTTTAGTTGTGGGTTGTGAGTTTAAATCGGATTCAAGTGATTTTCTGCGGCTCTCGAAACCCGGTTGCTTCGTAGATGCCTTTATTGGCAATCACTCTTTTCTTTTATGGGCGGGTAGGATGCCCACCCCACCAAAATTACAGTCTCTGTGGAACAGGCATCTTGCCTGTTGCTGACAAAAGTGCAAGAGGTGAGATTTAACTGATTTTGAGTTGTGTGTTAGCTACAGTCAATTTTAGGACAAATGTTGCTTCAAAAAATCTCGAATTTGCTTGAGCTGAAATCCTTTAGCAAGTTGGCGCAGGTGATGAACGAAAGGCACTAATTTCGGGTCAGAAGCTTCGAGTTTAGCAGTCTCTTCCAGAATAGCTTCAATATCGCCCATTGCAGCCAATCTTAACAACGCCAAGACTGACTCTGAGGCAGGAGACACCATCCTTGAGTCAGCAGCAGCAATCTCAGAAGATGCTTTTGCAGTTTGATCTGTCCGCTTTTTGGTTTGTGCTCCTTCTTCGTAAACCCATTCTAGTCTCAAATGTAGGCGCAATAATTCTAAAAGCTCATTAGTTTGAATCGGCTTGGTGAGAAAATTATCGCAACCTGCAAGTATGCTCTCTTGCTTGGTAGTCTCGTAAACGTTAGCGGACAAAGCAAGGATAACCGTATCCTTTAATTCCGGCAACTGTCGCAGCCGTCTGGTAGCTTCCCAACCGTTCATTACGGGCATCAGCAAATCCATTAAAATTATATCCGGTAGAAATTCCTGTGCTTTGTGCAAGCAGTCTTCGCCGTCTGTAGCTTGTGCAATTTCAAAGCCTAAATGAAAAAGTAGTCTGTGCAACATGGCGCGATTTACTTCGTGATCGTCCACGATTAGCACTTTCCGCTGGGGGCCGGTAAAACCGATAAGCCGCCTTTTTTCTTGCCGGGAGGGGAGTTCAGAAGACTGGGCGACTGCGGGCAAGTCTAGATCCAACCAAAATATACTGCCTTTGCCGGAGGTACTTTGGACGCGAATTTGGCTGCCCATCATTTTGGCTAATTTTTGGCTGATGGAAAGTCCCAGTCCCGTACCTTCGACGAAATTACTATGATCGCCCACTTGATGAAAAGGCAAAAATATTTCTTCTAATTTATTCTGCCCGATGCCAATGCCCGTATCTTCGATTTGAAAGCGAATTTTAGGGGTAGGGGCACCATCGCCGGTATTGTCTGCTGTTATCACCTCGCGCGCTTCTTTTGTTCCCAGTGGCGGGATCGACATTTGCTGCGCGTCTAAATTCGCGGTAAAATTGATCGTTTGAGTGGCAATTTCCGCTGTCAAATTAGAAGTTTCGCAGTTGGTTTGAGGATAATTATCGGGGAAATTTTCTGCATAACCGACTTTGAATGTAACGCTGCCACTGTTCGTAAACTTAACGGCATTGCTGAGCAAATTAATCAAAACTTGACGCAACCTTTTTTCGTCAGCCAAAATGCCGTCGGGTAGCGCTGACACCTGCTCGTAATTAAAGGCAATTCCTTTTTGAGCCGATCGCATCTGGAACAAATCAATAATACTTTTAACAAAGCTAAAAAAATGCACGTTTGTCAGCGACAGATCCATTTTACTTGCTTCGATTTTTGAGAGGTCTAAAACGTCATTAATCAGCATCAGCAGGTGGTTGCCGCACTGGTGAACGTTGTTGAGACTTTCCTGCTGCTCGGCGGTAAAATTTTTATCCAGTTTGAGCAGTTGAATGTATCCCAAAATCCCGTTCAAAGGCGTCCGCAATTCGTGGCTCATGTTGGCGAGAAAGTCGCTTTTAGCGCGGTTGGCGGATTCGGCGGCTTCTTTAGCTAATTGCAGGGCGGTTTCTGCAAGTTTGCGATCGGCAATTTCGGTTTGTGCTTGTTCAAATAGCATTGATTGCTGAATGGCGATCGCCAACTGCACCCCCAATTGTTTTAGGCACTCTCCCTCGAATTGCTGCCAGGGACGTGGGCCCGTGCAGTGGTGGGCAATTAACAGCCCCCACAAGTTTTCGCCTTGCAAAATCGGCACTACCAGATTCGCTCTCACATCGAGCCCCGTCAACAAAGCCAAGTGGCAGTCGGCGAGGCCGGCATTGTGAACATCTTCTATGGCTCTAATTCTGCCCTCTTGGTAAAGAGGAAGGTAGGCTGCCCCAAAACAGGGGTCATAAATTTCCATTCCTACAATTGGTCTGGCATTTTTGGCAACAGACTCGACAGCGATCAACCCACTCCAATCAGGATTAAATTGGTAAATAACCGTGCGGTCTACTTGCAAAAAATGCCGCACTTCTTCGACACTTTTGGTAAGAATTTCTTCGAGATTGAGAGAAGATCTAATGCGTTCCAGCATGGCTACTACCAACTGTTCGCGCTTTAACTTGTGGCGCAAAATTACTTCTGATTCTTTGCGTTTTGTGATGTCAGTAATTACTCCAATTAAGCCGATGGTATTACCATTACTATCTTGAATACTGTCGGCTCGCACGAGAGCAGTTACTGCTTCGTAGCTCTTAGTTCGCATGGTCACTTCGCCGCACCACGAGCGACCTTGGCGGAGGCTTTTATAGATTTGTTTGTAATTTTTATGCCGCACGTAAAGCGCGGCCATATCGCCAATATCGTTAAGTTCTTCCACCGTGTAGCCGTAGCGCTGCATGAAGGCTTGATTGTGGTAAATAGACCGCCCTTTCAAGTCGGCGATCACGATCGCGTCGCTGGTACTTTCGACGGCTTGAGTGACCTGCCGTAAAGCTAATTCTGCTGCTTTGCGATCGCTAATATCCGTCATCGAACCCACCATCCGCAGAGGGTTTCCGGCTTCGTCCCACACTGCTTGAGCGCGGGCGAGCACCCACTTATAGCTACCGTCTTTGCACTGCAAGCGGTATTCGGCGGCGTAATAGGGGGTTTGGCGATCGAGATAACCTTGGATCGCTGCTTGCACTCGTGAGCGATCGTCTGGATGGATGCGATCAATCCATGCGCTGTAGGTGCTGTCGAATTCGCCATCTCCGTAACCGATAATTTCGTGCCAGCGGGCCGATCGAAAAGCTTCATTTGTTTGAAGATTCAGATCCCAGATTCCGTCTTGATTGCCTTTGAGAACTAACTGCCAGCGTTCTTCACTTTTACGCAATTCTTCTTCGGCTTGTTTGCGCTGAATATGATCGCCTAACTGAGTCGCTACAGCCTTGACCAACTCTACTATACGCGGTTCCATAATCGAGCGGTCGCGCTTGCAGAATACTAAAACTGCCAGCACCTTTGAGCTAGCGTGAATTGGCACTCCGAAACAACCTTTCAATCCCACTGATGCCGCCATTTGCGATCGGGCAAAAAGATGATTCTTGGCTACAGAAATATCTTCAATCCATTCTACATTTCTGGTTGACCAAATTCGTCCAGGTACTGCCACTCCGGCGGCAAATCTAATTTTTTTACTTTCGTTGCCGAACATATCTAAATCGCGATCGCTAGCGTACCAAGTTTCGCTGTGTTCCAAACAAGTACCGTTAGCAGACGGTATCCAAGCTTCCGCAAAATTCCAGCCGATCGCATTGCACAGCAACCGCAGGATATCTGGGAGGGCGCTGTGAAAATCGGCTGACTGACTAATTGCTTGAGTTGCTGCCAGCAACAGCTTTATTTCATCTTCGGCTTGCTTGCTTTCTGTAATATCAGTTGCCGTGCCGAGAATTTGTTTTAACTTACCGTCTGCTGTTTTCGCAAATACAGTATCTCGGCTAACCATCCAGCGCCAAGAACCATCCTTGTGCCTAATTCTGTATTCAATTTCAAATATATCCCCTTCGCTGCCTGTTTCGACTTGCTGTAAATAATCAGGCATTTTGATTGAATTTTCGGGGTGGATTAAAGTTGACATCATCCAGGGCCCCATTGCCTGAATCTCCTCTACTGTATAGCCAAGAATGTGGTAGATAGAAGCGTTCCCATAGATGGTTTTTTTTTCAATTAAGTCACAAACATACAAAATATTAGGACTTGCCCCAGCAATTTGTTGAATGAATCGCTGGCTTTCTCGCAGTGCTGCTTCTGTTTTTTTTCTTTGGGAAATATCGCGAACAATGCAAATGATTTCCCCCTCGGGCAGCATTGTCAGCGAGACATCTATAGGGACTTCCGAGCGGTCGCGACGGCATCCTACTGCTTCGGTGCTGTAAGAACCTTTCTTCACTAAAGTCGGCAGGACTTCTTGCTCGAACCTTTGCAGTTCGGCACCTTGGTAGAATATTTTCCAACTTTTATCTAAGATTTCTTCTAGAGAGTCGTAACCGTAGATTTTTAGTCGTGCTGCGTTGCAATAAATCACCTCATGGTCGGCACTGAATATGGCGATACCTTCGGAAGCTTGGGCCATTGCCGCTGCTTGCCTGTGGAGGACTGACTCGGATCGTTTGCGTTGAGTGATGTCGCGGACGATCGCGATAATTTCGTCCTCCGTGCAGAAGACAATTCTCGCTTCAAAATCGTACAGTTCACCATTAACTGGCATTTGATATTCTACAACTTGAATCTCGCCAGTGTCGATCGCTTGTTGGTTGCCAGACAAGATTTTTTCAACAAAAGCAGCCGGCAATATGTCTTGTGCTTTTTTGCCAATTACTTTTTTTTGATGTAGGAGATGCGGGAAATCTTTTGCTGGTTTGAAGTCTACAAACGTGCCGTCTGCCCGACAGCGAAATATCATGTCTGGTATCGCATTTAAAAGAGCGCGATTGGTGGCTTCGCTCTTACGCAATTCAGCTTCAGCTTGCTTGTTCAATGTAACGTCGCGGGCAACTGCATAAATCAAACCTTCTTCTGCAAACGGCGAGGCCGTCCACGACAGCCATTTATAATTACCATCTCGGCAAATATAGCGGAGTTTTACGTTGACAATTGAACTGCCGTTTTTGAGGTCTTCTAATTGGTTCAAACAGGTATTTCTGTCTTCTGGATGCACGAATTCGACCCAAGGTTGGGCTAACATTTCATCGCTGCTGTAACCTAATACAGTAGACCAAGCCGGGTTTAAGCGTCTGAAATAGCCGTCAAAACCTGCAATGCAAAGTAAATCCAGCGAGATATTAAAAAATCGATCGCGGTCTTGCTGGGTTTGTTTTAATTCGGTGATATCCATCACCAAGCCATCCCACACTATATCGCCGTTGGCTTGCTTTTCTGGCTTCGACGCACCTTGCAGCCACTTCACTTTGCCCTGGATAATTTGCCGCCACTGGTGCTGCCAAGGTTGCAGAGTCGTTGCTGAAATTTTGATCGATTTTTCAAAGCCTGTGAGGTCATCTGGATGAATTGTTTCATAAGCAAAATTTTTCTTTTTTTCTATATCTTTCGCTTCTAATTGGTAAAGGTTTTTGCTACCAGAAGAAACGTAAGTAAAATATTTTCTGCCGCCCGGTTCGAGCCGGAACTGATAAATCATTCCTGGCACGTTAGATGCCATTTTTTGAAACCTAGCTTCGCTCTCTTTTAAAGCTAATTGTTGGCGTTTGTACTCAGTGACATCTCGAATTGTGCCGACTAACATTTTACTGCTGTTAGTTGCTTGAAAGACACTTTTTTTGATCGAAATTATGCGTTTCTTGCCGGTGGTGTCTGTAAATTTTTCTTCCGTTTCTTCAGCGATGCCAGTTCTGAATACCTCTTCGTCTTTTTGCCAAAACCTTTGGGCTTTTGCTGGTGACAAAAATTCGTATCCCGACTTACCGATCAGTTCTTGTCGCGTTTTTCCCATTAAATCGCAGAAAGCGTCGTTTAATACGATCCAGCGATGCTGATCGTCTTTGACAAAAATTGGGTCGGGAGTAGCATTAATCGTGTGCTTAAAAAACTCTTCTGATGTTTTTAATTTTTGTTCGTAACGGTAGCGGTCGCTGACATCCAAGATTACTTTTATCATCCGCTCTATCGAGCCGTCCCGGCCGCGAATACAGCGCATGGAAACTCGAGTGTAAACTATTTCTCCATCTTTTTTGCGCCACCTTTGGTCTAAAACATAGCCTTCACTCTCCCCTGCTAAAATTTTATTTAACTGCTCTAAACTAGCCTGCAAGTCTTCAGGAAAACCCCACCGTTCCCAATTCTCGTGCAAAAAATCTTGGCGAGCGTATCCCAGCAAATCACACAAAGCATCGTTCACTTCCAACCACTGGCATTTTTCTGGTGCTGAGGGGCAAGTCGGAGGAGCAAGAATGGCAATTCCGACGAGAGAATTCTCGACTACCGAGCGATATTTTTCTTCGCTTTTTCGCAAAGCTTCTTGGTTGTGCTGTCGCTCGACTGCGTAGCGGAGCGATCGAATTAACACTTCGCTGTCGATTTTTCGCTTGACTAGATAATCCTGAGCTCCTGCTTGGATTGACTGCACGGCGAGTTCTTCATCGTTGCGGGCAGTCAGTACGACAATCGGAGTATTTAGGCTGTATTCTTGTATTTTGACAATTGTACTTAAGTCTTGGCTGTCGGGCAGCGAAAGATCTAGTAAAATCACATCAAAATGTTCGCCTACCAAAAGTTCCTGCGCTTTGCTGAGACGGTCTGTACAACTTACTGATAGCCTTTGGGGTTCGGCTCTACTGACATTTGTTTCTAATAATAATTCTTCGATCAGCTCGGCTTCTGCTTGATTGTCTTCGACCAGAAGAACTTTAAAGCCGTTTTGCTTTGCGGCTGGGCTCAAAACTGATATCATATACCTTGTTTTTTGTCAGAAGGCAGTCGAGCTAACTATTATAGCATATAAATAATTGCCTCGCCCCAAATCCCACCACTCCAAGTTAAAAACTCTGTGGTTCAACAATTACAATCCACTCTATGCGACTGTGTTTTTGCTCTAAGTAGATCCACGCAATCAGAGGCAAAAATTTTAGGGTTTTTAGAAGCTCGGTTTCATGACGAAACTAAGCTGCTTGGTGTTGTGTTTTTTGGGAGATCGCCCCGATCAGTCGATTTTAGATTTTAGATTTTAGATTTTAGATTTTAGATTTAGTCCACAGATGAATCGGGGAGGTTGAACTAGAATCTAAAATTTTGGGCGACTCACGACTACTGTCGGAAAGTAAGTATCCGTTTTTGGGCAGGTTCAGCCGATCGCGCGATCGAACCCCACCCTTTGTTGTCCTTCAATTGCCCTAGCAACACAATCCCAGCAATATCCCCACAACAATGAGCGCTCAACCCAAAAAAAGCGGTGCGAACTATCTTCACTATTCATATTTTTACCACTTCTTTTATAATACCTTAAATAAACTCATTACTGCGATTTATTTACTTTTTGCAATCAAATAAAAAATCTCCACAGGCCTTGCTATTTAGCAAAAAAGTGATAATCTTGAAATAGAGGCAATCGAAAACTCGGTTGATACAGCCTAGGAAAAAATCAGAGAATTTTGGCAACAAAATTACAATTCAAAATAAACCGTCTTTTGTTTACTGTCCTTTGACATAACTGAGATGAAGTTTAGAGGAAAAAAGCAATGATCGAAAAATTAGAAATTGCACCAAGACCCGTTTTAATTCCCAAAGAAAAAGCCTTAGTATTATTATTTGATGAAGTCGGCATCGCCGACATCCCATTAGTAGGCGGGAAAAATGCTTCTTTGGGCGAAATGATTCAACAGTTAACCGCCCAAGGAGTCAGAGTTCCCAACGGATTTGCAACTACAGCACACGCTTACCGCTACTTCATCGAGTCGGCGGGTTTAGAAGCTAAATTGCGCGAAATTTTTGCCGATTTAGACGTAGAAGATCTGCAGAACCTGCGACAAAAAGGCAAGCAAGCGCGGGCACTGATTCTCGACACACCATTTCCGCGAGAACTCCAAGCGGCGATCGCGGATGCTTACGAAAAATTGTGCGATCGCTACGGCGACAGTACAGACGTAGCAGTGCGTTCCTCCGCCACCGCCGAAGACTTACCAGACGCCAGTTTTGCGGGACAGCAAGAAACCTACCTCAACGTCCAAGCTTGCGCTGGCGTCCTCGAATGCTGTCACAAATGCTTCGCCTCCATATTCACCGACAGAGCGATTTCCTACCGCCAACAGCGGGGTTTCGACCACTTTGAAGTCGCCCTATCAGTCGGCGTCCAAAAAATGGTGCGATCGGACTTAGCATCCTCCGGCGTCATGTTCAGCATCGACACCGAAACCGGATTCAAAAACGCCGTATTAGTCACCGCCGCCTACGGATTAGGCGAAAACGTCGTCCAAGGAACCGTCAACCCCGACGAATACTTCGTCTTTAAACCAACATTAAAACAAGGTTTTCTCCCGATTTTAGACAAACGCCTCGGCAGCAAAACACTCAAAATGGTGTACGATATCGGCGGTTCTAAATACACCAAAAACGTCTCCGTCATAGCAGCCGAAAAAAATAAATTTGCCATACAAGATGATGAAATTCTGCAACTAGCCAAATGGGCCGTCATCATCGAAGAACACTACTCTAAAGTGCGCGGAACTTACACCCCGATGGACATTGAGTGGGCCAAAGACGGCAATACGGGCGAATTGTTTATTGTCCAAGCGCGACCCGAAACAGTACAATCTCAAAAGTCTGCTAAAGTTTTGCGAAACTACAAATTGCAAGGCAGCAGTGCAGTTTTAGCAAAAGGACGCGCCGTTGGCGAATCAATCGGACAAGGCAAAGCCCGCGTGATTTTAGATGTTCACAGAATCGCTGAATTTCAATCAGGAGAAGTTTTAGTTACCAACAAAACAGACCCCGATTGGGAACCGATTATGAAAAAAGCAAGTGCGATCGTCACCAATTCCGGTGGCCGCACTTGTCACGCCGCCATCATCGCCCGAGAAATGGGAATTCCCGCCATTGTCGGCACCGGCGACGCCACCCAAATCTTGAAAAACGGGCAAGAAATCACTGTTTCTTGTTCGGAAGGAGACGAAGGCAAAGTTTATGCGGGTTTGCTTCCTTTTGAAATTCAAGAAACTGCGATCGAGAATTTGCCCCGCACCCGCACTCAAATTTTAATGAATGTCGGGAACCCAGAAGAAGCCTTTGGTTTATCAGCCATTCCTTGCGACGGCGTAGGCTTAGCACGGCTAGAATTCATCATTGCCAATCACATTAAAGCACACCCGCTGGCATTGATTCACTTTGACGAATTGGTGGATGAATCAGTCAAGGAAGAAATTGCCGAACTCACAGCACTTTACCACCACAAACCCGATTTCTTCACCGACAAACTCGCCCACGGAATTGCCACAATTGCCGCCGCATTTTATCCAAATCCAGTCATCGTGCGGATGAGCGATTTCAAGAGCAACGAATATGCTAATCTTTTGGGGGGGCGGCAGTTTGAACCCAAGGAAGAAAACCCAATGATCGGGTGGCGCGGTGCCTCTCGCTATTACGACCCGAATTACCGCGAAGCTTACGCTTTGGAATGCAAAGCATTAAAGCGAGTTCGCGACGACATGGGCTTGACAAATGTGATTCCGATGATTCCGTTTTGTCGCACCCCGGAAGAAGGGCGCAAAGTGTTGGCCGAGATGGCAAAACACGGTTTAGTCAAGGGCGAAAACGGCTTGCAAGTGTATGTGATGTGCGAATTGCCGAGCAATGTGATATTTGCTGACGAATTTGCCCAAGTTTTTGACGGATTCTCGATCGGCTCTAACGATTTAACTCAGCTAACATTAGGATTAGACCGGGATTCTGCTTTAGTCGCGCACATTTTTGACGAACGGAATGAAGCTGTCAAGCGAATGGTAGCAATTGCCATTAAAGCGGCGAAAAAGTACGATCGCAAGATTGGGATTTGCGGTCAAGCGCCCAGCGATTATCCTGAGTTTGCTCGTTTCTTGGTTGAGTTGGGAATTGATTCGATTAGTTTGAATCCCGATTCGGTTTTGAAGACTTTGTTAGATGTTGCTAAGGTGGAAGGTGCGGGTTCGTTGATGGATTTAGCGGGGGATATTGCTAAGATTTAACCGTTTTGGTTTTGGAGAGCAACCGGGTTTTTCAAACAATAGCTGCCCCCTGTTCTGGCTTGGTTGTTTTTGAACTCGACTCGGTTTCTCCTATCTATTCCCGTAAAATAATCGCTCTCGCCTTTGTAGTGATGAATCCAACTCCTCTGCTTTTTATCAGGACTTGCATTCCTCACTACAAACCTATTTGATGGTTGGTAATTGACCTGACATAATATCACATCATATCTGCACTTCTGGCTTTGTTGAACCCTGGCGCTGTGCGCGATCGCCCTCCTCACTCCCCAGCTAACGTTTAACACACGGGCGGCCTAGTTTGAGACTTAATCGGGAACTTTTCTTATTAGACCTCTTGCAAAATAATTTTATGATATAATGGAAAGTTTTGCTTGACTGGATTGAATCCCAACTATTAACTTAT
>NZ_JAUBSB010000044.1:0-52958 GCF_036702135.1 Microcoleus sp. LAD1_D3
CTCTGAGTCTGATGGAGTTGTAACTGGAATTGTTCCAATTCACTCTGAGTCTGCTGCTGGATTGCTTGGGATTGTTCCAATTCGCTCTGAGTCTGATGGAGTTGTAACTGGAATTGTTCCAATTCACTCTGAGTCTGCTGCTGGATTGCTTGGGATTGTTCTAATTCACTCTGAGTCTGCTGCTGGATTGCTTGGGATTGTTCTAATTCACTCTGAGTCTGATGGAGTTGTAACTGGGATTGTTCTAATTCACTCTGAGTCTGATGGAGTTGTAACTGGGATTGTTCTAATTCACTCTGAGTCTCCTGGTGGATTGCTTGGGATTGTTCCAATTCGCTCTGAGTCACTTGCAATTGCAACTGAAATTCTGCCAATTCACTCTGAGTTTGCTGTAATAGAGCCTTGTTTTCCTCGAATTCTGTCCGCGTCTCATAAGGCATATTGTATAACAGAGGACTCGGCTCGACATTTAATTTCAAGTGAAAGTCACTTGAAAGCTTGGAAAGCTCGATAACTGCGATCGCATTTGCTTGAGAAAAAGGCGAGCCGTATTCCACATAACTCAGTTCAAGAGCATCTAACTCTTCCCAAAGCACGTTAAAACCACGGTCAGTTGTTTCTCTGTCTATTAGCTTTAAACAATTAACAGAGACAGCCTCTTTAGGAATTCCATATTTTTTGCCTAATAAATACAAATACTCTTTACTAAACTGAATATACCATTCCCCATCTATAAGTTTTCCAAAAGGAACGGTAATCAAAGCTTTGCCCTCAGGGGCAAGTAGGTCGTATATCTTAGCAATTGCTTTTAAGGGACCTTCAAGATCGCGATTTTCTTCCTGCTCTCCATATCCACCCGAAGGATCTCCTTTTTGTCCAATGTGTTCAACTGTAGAAAGTGAGACAATCGCGTCGTACTTTTTGTCAGACGGCAGGTTCATTAAGTCTTCATTATCTACCCCTACTTCTACTTCAAATTTATCGACAATTCGTCTTGATGTTATACCAAGCGTTTCACTCAAATGATTTTCATAATGAGAAAGTACATTTCCCACTTCAAGTATGCTTGCTGGTTTTTGGATCTCTGCCAAAAAGTTAAAAGCAATAGGTATCTCTACAGCTCTTTCGGTAGGATTGTTAAATTTTATACGATTGTAATAAAACTCTTTTTTATTAAAATAAAACGTTCTTTTCCATTCTTGCATTGTGGATTCTCCGGTTTTTTCTACATTAAATTTAGTCGAATTTGAGAGTTTTGTGAATTGACGCAATTGATACTGATACCGATGCCATGCGACTAATCTGCAAGTCAACCCAATTTTCCCATAAATGCTCCCTAATGGCAGCTTATATTACAGCAATTTCCGTTAGTCTATTAAGACTGGAGTTGATCGCTATAGGTTCCTGCCGATTTAATCTGGCATCAAGCACGATCGCCAGAAGTTCTGACAACGCATGATGACTTTCACCTGTTACACTTACCCAGCCATCAGGCTGTTCGTGCTGCAACATCAAGTACATCGCCTCTCAATAGTCCGGGATTCCACCACAGTTTACACTAAGGTCAGGTCATTAAGGTTACATCTTGTCAAATGTACACAACTTAGTGTAATCTGAACTGGCTCATCAGCTTAGCACGATTGACAGTAACTCAAGAGGGAAGCCAAAAAAACTGCCGTTGATTATTTGGACCAGGGCGATCGACTTCTAGAGTCAGGGAATCTGGAGGAGGGGATTGGCTGTCTTTTTGATGTTGTTGGGGTGTTGGACTCCATCATAAAGTTAAACTCTGTTTCTTTACTTCTAAGCGACTCCAGCCTGCTCTAGCAGATTTTTCAGGGAATCAATGTTAACAAGTGTATCTTCATAACCATCTTTGTAGTAAACGAGTTGACGCAACTGAGGACATGGAATTCCTGAACCTATCAAATAGTAGTAGTCAAGTCTCTGGTAATGGCTAATCAGTTCGCCAATTTGAACGACCTGGTGGGGCGAGAAAATTTCGATAACTTTAGTTCCCGGCTGGCAAAAAACAAGGTTGCTGACTGCTGAACCGTGCATCAGGACTACAACCTCAGCCTGAGCCATCAATGAGACTTGTTCAGCAAAGGATATTGACTCTGCAAAGATTCTTGTAAAACCCAGCTCATTCAAAAGATTTAACACTTCATCTTCATTAATTGTTCTCCGTTCTGTTCCTGCATTCCGACTGATATATATACGCTTTAGCTGGCTTGATTTTGATGGTAGTGCTAGGGGAAGAAAATTGCTTCTGAGGAAATCGCACGCCCATTTGGTTGGGAAACACTGAAAACCGGGATAAGAGGGAACAACTAATTTATTAGCTTTTATATGGGCATGATTCTTGGTCTCTATGATTTGATTGGCGCGAATACCAAACACCTCAAGGGTTTCTTTTTGAAAAGGTGATCGGTAACCATTAATTAAAAACTTGTCAATACTGCCCAGCTCAATTCCACTTAGTTGTAACAATCCTATCCTCGGAAGTAAATCTAACATCCAATGGTAATAAATGAGTCCAGTATCTACAGATAAGACAGCTACAGTACCATTAATATGCTCAACAAGTGGTAAATTGGTTGCTGAGAAAATAGGATGTCGATCTATGGGGATGCCAGGACAGGTAGAAACATCTAGCAATAACTGATTATCTGAGGTGATAACAGCAGTTTTAGTGTTATAGCCGTACTCGCAATACCGACCCTCTGGTATTGTGACTACAAATGTGGCGGGCGACTCAAATTGACTCCACCAACTACTATTCAATATCGGATAGAAAGCTCTATCTATTGTTTGCGGCGGTGCTGAGAGCGAGAAGTGATGGGGAGAGTGGAGTTCTATGTAGTTAGTTTGCTTTAATGGAGATGCAAGTACCCACTCCCGCACAGTGCCACACCCTTGGGGAAGTGCAGCAGGCTGTGCTTTTTGAAAATACAAGTTAGCTTCTTCCTGTTTGCCTTGCTGTTGGAGAATACTGCCTATATAAGTTTGGGCGATCGAACCAAACCTGTGATGTTCTAAATCGATTAGGTCTTGGAAACACGAAATAGCTTCATCGAACTTAGATTGTGCATGAAGTAAGCCTCCCAATAGCAGATAAGCCCCAACATATTCTGGATCTATTTGGATAGATTTTTTGTAAAATTTAATTGCTTCGTCAAAATTTTTCTGGTGTGACCTTGCCTGTCCTATATAAAAGTAAACTTCCGCCCATTCTGGATGCTGCTGAATAACTTTTTGATAGGAGGTAATTGCCGCATCAAATTGGTTTTGCTGTGCTAGTGCTTGCCCGATATAAAAGTAAATTTCCGCCCATTCTGGGTGCTGATCAATAGCTTTATGGTATGAGGTAATTGCCTCATCAAGCTGATTTTGCTGTGCTTGCGCTTTCCCTAAATCGAAGTAAATTTGAGCTGCGTCGGGGGAGTCAGATTGAATTAAGAGCGACTTTTGGTATGCCTGTATGGCCTCACCTGCCTTGCCCCTTGCTGCTAGGAGTTTCCCCAAACAAGCGTATAATTCGGCTGAGTCGGGTTGATTTAGTAAGGCTTTGACAAATTTCGCTCTCAGAGCCACCTGTGCATCGGGTTGGTTCTGGGCGTCTAGATTGTCGGCCCAACGACTGTAGGCTAGCACTAGGTCGGATTTTGACCGAATTGCCTCGTGATAGGTGGCGCTCGCCTCATCCCATTTGCCTTGTTTTGCCCATTGAGCTGCCAAATGCCAGTAAGTTTCCTCTTCAGAAGCTGAGGCGATCGGTTCCCACACCCACTTAAATTCTACTGATTGTTGCATTCCGGCGAGAATTGTTCTGCGCGTAATGCTCTTGTCCCCAAGGAGCTTGATATACCACTGTTTGCCTGCTTCATCTGGATAGCGGAGCAAATATTTACGGTAAGCTGCTTGCAAAAACTCTTCATCGCTGAGGTGATAATTGGTTAGCAGAAATTGTACGTCGTTTAGTTTAAATTCTTCTGGTATTGAATCGCTGTTTAATTTTTTCGGGTTCTCCCACAAAAGAGGCTCGCTATTCCAAGGATCGAAGGGGATTAGTTTCTCTGTTGACCAGTCGGGACGAAAGAAGAACTTGCCTGTTTCGTTAAGCATACAGGCTGCAAACGAAAAACTGCTATTTGATATAGCGACAACATCGCACTGGCTCAATATATAAAAATCTGAATAAAAGTCTGCTTCCGACACATTAGCACCTAAATCTTGTGCTGTTACGGGGTTGTATTCTGCAAACTCTCCGATAACTTTTTCAATTTCGTCGCTCGCAACGAATAGTACAGGTTCGTCCAGCCTTTCCCACAGACCTCTGAGCCACTCTTTATACCATTCGCTAGGTGCTGTCAAGAAAGGTACTGTATTAAACTGGCTGTAGTCTCCGCGGCGCAGGTGCAGACCTACAACAGTTTTGCCTAGAGAACGCAGGCACGCGATTGCAGCTTGCATTTTTGTTTCAACTTCTGTCGCTGGTTTAAATAACGAGCGCAGGTAATCTTTGTAGGGAGCGTAATATTTTGTGTGGTACTGGCAGTAACCCGAAAAGTCTACATTTTTGTAAATTGTTGGCGAATTGGGGATGATAGCTTCAGCAAACCAAACAGAAAATGTTCCATCTTGTTGCCTAACTTCTTGAATTTGAGGTAATTTCTGAGAAATTGGCTGGTCTTGAAGACCAAATAGATATTGTCCGATCCAAGCAGGTGTCTCGCACCGCAGATTATGCTGTTTGGCATAGATTCTTAAAAAAGCGTACTCAAATATCTGATTGCCAAATCGATTGATGTCAAGTTCCGACATAGTAACCGCTGGCTTTTTGACATAAAACGCATCCCCCCAAGACGGGTGAAGCGGGGTTGTTGTTGCAACACGATCGAAACCGTAATTCTCCAAAAATTCGTCAATTTGGTCAATCAAGGCGCAGCCTTCGTACAGTTCTTCGTAATTTACTTCTGTGTTAATTGCTTCTACATATTTCAATAAATTAGCCGCTCCTTGCAAAGCCAAAAGTTCTGCACCTTGGATATCTATGTTGAGGATATTAAAATCCGCAGCTTCCAGTTCCAGTTCTTGCAGCAGGGTATCTAGAGTTTTTGATTCTACTGTTACTTGGTGAGTTTCCTGAATGGTGGGATAAATCTCTGCATGAAGCTTTAACGGCAAAATCGAACTGCTTTGATCCATTGAAGTGACGTGCAAGTTGACCGTGCCATTTCTATCGCTCGCAGCACAATTAACTGCTTGCACGTTGGGGAATCCTGCTATTTTGAGCTGCAATCTTTCAAATACTTCTGGGTTAGCTTCGATATACAATACCCTTTGTATGCCCATTGCTTGGTACAATGCAGTTTCATTACCTTCGTGAGCTCCAACGTGAACCACACCGCGCGGAACGATGGAATGCTGCGTACAAACTTGCTGTAAATCAAGCATTTGGGGTGTTTCACCCAAAACTGCCGAGCGAAAGCGTTCGTTTACTGCTAAGAAAATGCTCCACTGATAGTTTTCATGATCGGGCTGAAAATAGGGAAAATACTCTAATCCATCTGGTTGAATCTTAAATATTGCATACCGCAAGTTTTGAAAATATTCAAAAACTTGTTTTAGTGTTGTTTTCGAGTCTATATAAGTACCCCCGTATTCAAATTGAATGTAATCAATTTTACCCTGGCGCAATAAATTATTAGCTCCCTCTAGTACATTTAATTCGCCACCTTCCACATCTATCTTTAAAAAATTAATGTGGTTAATTTCTTGCCTTTGACAGTAATTATCTATAGTAGTTGTCAAAACATTGATAATTTGAGGCTGCTTAATATCATATTCCTTTTCAGCCTGCAACCTGCGGTAAAATGTACTCCATTCTGGAGAGTCATGATAATAAGCAAACTTCCTTGATTCTTCTTGTTTCCCTAACGCATAGTTATTGGGAATAATTTGACTATTACAAATTCCTTCGGCTAAATTTTGTAAAAGACTTTTGTAAATTTTAGGAACTGGCTCAAACAGGTGGATTTCTGCATTAGGAAATTGATTAAATACTTCCTCACTCCAACTGCCAACATTCGCACCTACATCAAAAACTACTTGACCAGATGCGATGAATCTTTCGATACATAGTAATTCGCCGCTGTGCAAGCTTGTCTTGACTGTGGAGCTAGGCTTTGGCGGTTTTTCAGGCAATGCAGGTGCTGGCTTTTGGAGCGATCGCACTTGATCTTCCCATGCCTTTGTGCTAACTTCCTGACTATACTGAGCCACGAGTAATTTGGCTTCTTCGGGAACAGAAACTATCACATCTTCAACTATAACGGTATACCGACTTCTTCCAGAATTCAACAAACTGGTAACAGCATCAATAGTCGGCCACTGCTCTATACGGTGAGGACTCGGGGGCGGAGATAAAAAAAGGCGGGCATCATCTATCAGGATAAAGTGTTCGCATTCAGAATCGTTGATAATTTGCAACTCTTCCAGCAGCGGACACTCCTCAGATTCTCCATAGGTTATTCCCCCGCTCCAGTGAGCGTCTAGCCAAAAAATACAAGGTTCCTTGAGTGTGGGTACAATTGCTGCAAGCTGCTCTTTTGAGTTTCCCAATACGAAGTCTAGATTTTTTAAGTGACCGTAGTTGTTTACTACTGCCTCATATATTTCTTTAGCTGCTTCGATTGTTATAACTTTTGGAAAATACTGTGCAGCCCACAAGGCCGTTGCACCGCAGTTAGTGCCAGTTTCAATAAAACCTTGCAAATTGTATGCCTCTTTCAAGGCTATTGCTAGCTCGGTTGGCACTCCTCCTCTGATTAAACCCATTCTAATTACTCCTTATCTAAAATTGGGAAATACGTACATCTGAAAGATGGTTACAGCTCTAGCTTGTTGTCTGAAATATCTGTGTGTATTTTTTTGCTTGTTCTGGAGCTTTATTGCCTTCACTAAAGCTCCTTTCCATCAGCTTATAAGGATTAAAAGCGATCACCCTTTGTTCCCGCAAATCTAATTTTACAGTTTTCCCTGGCATTCCTGCTCACAGTCGCCGCAACCACGATCCAGGCCAGTGAGTAAGGTTTTCACTTAACTCACTTTCATTAAAATACCATGCTGGTTGCTCGATCACAAAATCAGAATGTTGATCGGCAAACTCAGCCGCCGCAGTACGATGCTCCCTGTTCCACTCAGGATCATCAGTAATTTATTTCTCCACACGTTTCACCCCCCCAATCATGCTGTGTTGGCCCTGTTTCCGCCAGTGTCACCTTAAAATCTTGCTTCTGGTGTTCTTGGTGGTAGGTAATCTGATTTTGGCTGCCCAAGCAAATAGTAAAATCATTATTCATCGCTTCATAATTGAGGAAAGACTCCTTAATCATGTTGCCCCGATAACCCAAACACACAAGAAAATTTTGAAATCCTTAAGGGGCATAGGTTTTCATAATATGCCAGAGAATTGGATACCCGCCCACATCTACTAGGGGCTTGGGACGAAACTCTCTTTATTCTCGGAAACCTGTCCCCAAACTGTCGGCTAATATAACTATTTCCATTGTTTCACATCTTGAAAAGGGTACACAAACGCTGATACTTCACAACAGGTATTTATTGCAAACAAAGAGCTATATTTTCTGAAAAAATCCTCACACCTTACCCATCCTCGCTTCCACCATCATCCGCACCACATCGGGCATTTTATATTTTGCCTCCCAGCCCAATTTTTCTTTTGCCTTACCCGGATTTCCCCTCCCAACTGCAATCTCAGTCGGTCTGTAAAGACTCGCATCGGTTACTAAATGTTCCTGCCAATCCAAACCCGCAGAAACAAACGCTGTCTGCACAAACTCCTCCAAAGGATAGCTTACACCCGTGGCAATTACATAATCGTCCGGTTCTTCCTGCTGCAACATCAAATACATCGCCTCCACATATTCCGGCGCCCAACCCCAGTCCCGCTGCACTGAAATATTACCTAAATGCAGTTTTTCCGAACTACCCGCAGCAATTCGGCACACAACCGATACAATTTTTTGGGTAACAAACCTCTCCGGTCGCAGCGACGACTCGTGATTGAACAAAATACCAGAACACGCAAACAAATTGTACGCTTCTCGATAATTCGCTACTTCCCAAAATGCCGTTGCTTTCGCCACCGCGTAAGGACTTCTAGGGCGAAAAGGCGTATTTTCATCGGCTGGATTGCCTCGGGTATCCCCAAAACATTCGCTGGAACTGGCGTTGTAAAGTTTGATTTTTCCGCCTGTAAACCGAATTGCTTCTAACAGATTCAATGTGCCTGTGGCAATGCTTTCGAGGGTTTCTACGGGCTGTTCAAAAGACAGACCGACGGAACTTTGACCTGCTAGATTGTACACCTCATCTGGCTCTATTTTGGCAAGCACTTGCAAGACGCTGCGAAAATCGTTGAGAGACATGGATTCTAGTTTTACTCTGTCTCGGATGCCCAAACGGGCCAGGTTTCCGAAACTAGACATTTGGGCGTCCCTGGAGGTGCCGCAAACTTCATAACCTCGATCGAGCAACAGTTTAGCTAAATAAGCTCCGTCCTGACCTGATATACCGCTAATTAACGCTTTTTTCATATCACATTTTGTTTTCAACACTGTACCGTAGCTGTTGCTATTTTTTCAGGTTTTTAACTTTTATAGTCATAATTTTTATTTTTTTAATATTTGGGATTTTCCGAGAATTTAACCAAAGCAAGTTTAAACGGTTACTACGAACAAACAACAACTTTATCATCAAGCAGACCCGATCGCCCGATCGAAGTATTATTGCAAAAAGTTCGATAGCTGGGAGTAGCAGCATACAGATATCGGGTAGGGACACGGGACTGCCATGTCCCTAGGATATTTCATTTTGTACTCGCCAACTATCGACTGCCAAAAGTCTCTAGCGCTCGAAAACAGAAATAAAAAGTCAGCTAGAAATCGACTCAAAAGTAAAAAATATCAGCATTTTTTACCTTCTGCCGAATGACTAATGCCTTCTGCCTTCGGATTAAGCTTCCCAACGTTCGGCGACCAATTCAGCCAAGTCAACCACCCGCTGACTGTAGCCCCACTCATTGTCGTACCAAGCCAAAACCTTTACCATGTCGCCATCCATCACCAGCGTTAAGCTGGAATCCAGAATCGAAGAAGCATCGTTTCCGCGATAATCGCAAGAAACTAAAGGCAAATCGTTGTACTCCAAAATCCCTTTCATGGGGCCTTCGGCAGCTTCTTTGAACACTTGATTTACTTGCTCGGTAAAAGTCTTTTTCTCTACCTGAGCCACAAAATCGACTACGGACACATTGGGAGTCGGCACGCGCATGGCAATACCATTTAACTTGCCCTTCAATTCCGGAATCACCAAAGCCACAGCTTGGGCTGCTCCGGTAGAAGTCGGCACAATATTCATTGCTGCCGCCCGCGCCCGCCGCAAGTCGCGGTGGCTGGCATCCAGCAAGCGCTGGTCGCCAGTATAGCTGTGAGTAGTGGTCATCATGCCTTTGACGATGCCAAAATTTTCGTGCAGCACTTTCAGTACAGGAGCTAGACAGTTAGTAGTACAGCTAGCATTGCTGATGACAGTGTAGTCACTGTGCTTGTAGTTGTGGTGGTTAACTCCCATCACATAAGTGCCAACTTCAGAACCCTTGCCGGGAGCGGTAATTAGCACTTTTTTAGCGCCGGCAGTGATATGCTTCGATGCACCAGCTTGGTCAACGAAGACGCCGGTCGCTTCAATAATCAGATCAATACCCCAATCTTTCCAAGGCAAGTTTAGCGGGTTGCGATCGCTCACGCATTTAACTGTCTTCCCATTTAGGGTAATGGAATTTTCATCCGCACTGATGTCCACATTCTTCAACGTTCCCATCATGGAATCGTATCTGAGCAAGTGAGCATTACTTCTGGGATCGGAAGTGTCATTAATAGCTACCAACTCTAGCTGGCTGTTTTCTCTGCCCAGCCAGCAGCGCGCAAAACTGCGCCCAATACGTCCAAAACCATTGATCGCGACTCGAATCACTTTAGTACCTCCTAACGATGGCAGCCCTTAGCTCAGGCTTAAATTTTGGAAAAATTTAAGAATTGACTTATGAGACAAGATCATATCGCAAAGGTCGATCCTTTCTAACTTTTTGTGTCGATCAAAAAAGCTTGAACTTTTCTAGAAGGCTGAAATTGCAAGGCAGAAGGCATTAGGCTTTCTGCCACTGGTTACTGGTAAAGCTGATGGGCAGCAATATAAGTTCGTACAACTTCCGGGACTAAGTAGCGGAGGTTGCGACTTTCGGCGCAGCAGTGGCGGATGTGGCTCGACGAAATCTCGATCGCAGCCATGGACAGCACCTCCCAGCGAATTTCCACGTCCAGAAGAGCCATTTGTTCGGCAACTCGTCGGCCCACAGCATTTGCCTGAACCTGCATCCTGTCTCCCCCCGAATCGATGGGTTTTCCACTCGGACAATCTCCCCACTCCGACACTCCCCCAATCTCCCCGCTTTCTGGTGTCTCTCGCTCTCCCTGAGTCGGACGCGGGGCCACCAACCAGTCACACAACCCGGCAATTTCGTCGCACCGGTGCCATTTGGGGAGAGTAAGGAGTGCGTCACTACCAATAATCCAGTACCAGCGATGATCGCCGGGATACAATTTTTGCAAATACAGCAGGGTGTCAATGGCAAAACAACTGCCTCTGGGATTTGCCGACCGCGGCGAAATTACGAAGTCTGGGCGATCGGCGATTGCGAGAGCGAGCATTTCCCGCCGCTGCTCAAAACTTGCCAAATCCGGGCGCCACTTGTGAGGAGGAGAGCGATCCGGTACCCAAATGACTCGATCGAGAGCAAATTGACTCGCAGCCGTCTCGGCTACCAACACGTGACCCCAGTGAACCGGGTCAAAAGTCCCCCCCAAAATCGCTATTTTCGCCATATTTCCCCAAAATCAGGATTAGTAGAGACATCGCGCCAATTTTATGTTTATACACTTTTAACCGTAAGCTCTATCGCTTTTCGACTTATTCGACTAACTGCATAACTTGGTATATATACAATTAAGTGAGAATACATATTATCTATAGTTGAGTTGCGATCGTGTCAATCTCTGACTTTCAAGAAAAAATGACCGTACAACTAGATAAATGACTACAAAATGAGCGAAATTTTGTTGTTCGTGGTAGTGTTTGTAAATCCTTATGGGTTTTACCCTCAATCTTGGTAGAAAGGTTGTGGGGCTTTTGCTGCCGTATCCCAGCACAGCAGGCGGATCGAAATAGAAAGAATGCAGGAGTATGCAACCACCCAAAATTAGTCTATTGGCCCAGACCCCAGACCCCGTTTTCTGTTACCTGCAATTTTCGAGCTGTGACTGTTCCGGAAAACTACTCGGTACTAAGTCATATAGGATACAAGACAAACATCTCTACAAGTCCCTCAAATCTAGGGACGCGCAGAGAATTTTGTACAAAATCTATAGCGAACTGTATCCTGAAAAAACAATTCTTGATATGATATCGCGTGTTATTGGCGTGGTGTGGTGTGTGAGGAGCAAAGATGCCGAGTTCTGTTGATTTTAGCGGTAGACCATTTCATTTCATCGGCATTGGTGGGATTGGGATGTCAGCCCTTGCCTACATTCTAGCTAAACGCAAGTTGCCTGTGTACGGCTCCGACATTAAATCGAGTCACATAACCGAGCGCTTGCAAGGAATGGGAGCTCATATTTTTTGGAGTCAAGACGCCAGCAATTTTGAATTATTTCAAACGGCCCTTAACGGTAGCAGTCCCGACTGCGGGCAACAGGAAAGGGCAGTATCCTCGATAGTCGCGGGTACGGTAGGGACTTCTGTCGCGACAGCCAAAGCTCTCCAATTGAACGGCAACGGTTCAAGCGCCCAAGCAATTCCGGGATTGCCTCAAGTAGTATGTTCGACGGCTATTCACCCAGCAAATGCCGAATATCGAGCTGCTTTAGATTTGGGCTGTCCGATTTTTCATCGATCGGATGTGTTGGCAGCGTTAATTCAAGATTACCAAAGCATAGCCGTAGCCGGGACTCATGGCAAAACTACTACTAGCAGCTTAATCGGCTTCATGCTGATGGCTGCGGGTCTAGACCCGACCATCGTAGTAGGAGGCGAGGTAAATGCTTGGGAAGGCAATGCCCGTTTGGGGGAAGGCCCCTACTTAGTGGCCGAGGCTGATGAATCCGACGGTTCTCTCGTCAAGCTGGTAGCCAAAATAGGCATAGTGACGAATGTGGAACTGGATCATCCAGACCATTACGATACCCTTGACCAGGTAATAGACACATTTAAGGTGTTTGCCCAAAACTGTCAAACCTTGGTGGGCTGCATTGACGACCAAATCGTCAAAGACTGCCTTCAGCCTGATGTCAGTTATAGCTTGCAGCCGGATAGCGGTGCGGACTACACGGCTTCGGGCGTGGAGTACGGGGCAGAAAGCACCAAGGCTCGGATTTGGGAGCGAGGAGCTTTCCTGGGGGAAATGGAGTTGAAGTTGCTGGGCACACACAATCTCAGCAATGCACTAGCTGCGGTAGCAGTGGGCCGATTGTTGGGGTTAGAGTTTTCGGCGATTGCCAAAGCGATTGCTGGCTTTGAAGGAGCTCGCCGCCGTTTTGAGGTGCGGGGTTTTCACAATGACATCCTGTTTGTGGACGACTACGCCCACCATCCTAGCGAAATTCGTGTCACCTTGGCGGCGGCTCGCTTGCGGATCGAAGGTAGCGAAAAAAATCCCAAATCCAGAAGAGTGGTTGCAATTTTTCAACCCCACCGTTACAGCCGGACTCTGACATTTTTGCCAGAATTTGCTCAATCTTTTGGGGATGCTGATTTGGTTGTGGCTTGCGATATTTATAGTGCTGGGGAACCAAATTTAGGAGAAATTAGCGGGCAGCAAGTTGCTGATTTGATTGCTAAAGAAGGCCGAGAGGTTGAGTTTGCGCCTTCCCTGGAGTCAGTCACTAAGTTTTTAACCAAAAATCTGCAACCGGGGGATTTGGCTCTGTTTTTGGGCGCTGGTAATCTGAATCAGATTATTCCAGAGGTTATGGCTTTTTATCAACAAGCCGATCGCCCCGATTAGCTCGCGAACTGAGTAGAGTTGATCGACATTATGGCATGGCACGTTGTGCCGAAACTTCTGTCGGACGGCTCGCTCAAAGGGGCGACATAAGTTAGCTAAATGGATTTTCAACCACGTCTTCGAGCGAAGGTATTTTTAAGGATTTTCAAGATGGTGACTATCTCGAATGACTCCTCTGTTAAGGACAATCGGCGAGTGTATTCTCCTATTTCTTTGCGGGGAACTGATTGCAAGATTAATTCCCAAGTTTCGCTGGCGGGCCTGACTTCCTTCCGAGTCGGTGGCCCGGCCGAGTGGTACGTTGCTCCCCGCAGTATGGAGGCTTTGCAAGCGAGTTTTGCCTGGGCTGACTCTGAAGGGGTGCCGGTGACTCTGCTGGGTGCGGGTTCTAATTTGTTGGTGAGCGATCGGGGTTTGTCCGGTTTGGTCGTCGGCACTCGCTACCTCAAACAGGTGAATTTTAATCCAGAAACAGGTCAAGTTACAGCGGGGGCGGGGGAGTCAATTCCCCGCCTCGCTTGGTTGGCGGCTAAACGCGGCTGGAAAGGTCTAGAATGGGCAGTTGGCATACCGGGCAGCGTGGGAGGGGCTGTGGTGATGAATGCAGGCGCTCACAGAGGCTGTACTGCTGATATTCTAGTCAATGCTCGCGTCCTATCCCCCGGCGGCAAGGTGGAAATTCTGACTCCCCAAGAGTTGGAGTACCGCTACCGGACTTCAGTGCTGCAAGGGGGCGATCGGCTAGTAACAGAAGCGACTTTCCAGTTGCAGCCGGGATTTGACCGATCGCAAGTAATGGCAGAAACTAATGACCATTTCAGCCAGCGGCGGACAACTCAACCTTACCACTTACCGAGCTGTGGCTCAGTCTTCCGTAACCCCGGCCCCAAGACGGCAGGTTGGTTCATCGAACAAGCGGGACTGAAGGGATATCAGATCGGCGGCGCACAAGTGGCTCAGCGCCATGCTAATTTTATTCTTAACTGCGGGTCGGCAACGGCCAATGATATTTTTCAAGTGATCCGCCACGTTCAACAGCAAGTCGAGCAGCGGTGGTCGCTGTTGTTGGAGCCAGAAGTTAGAATACTGGGAGAGTTTCCCTTCTAAGGCATCATTGAAGTAATACGGAAACGGCAGACTGCCAGCCCACACACCATCACAAAGTAGTTATGACAAAATCAGGACAAGGATTTGGCTTCGGCCTGGGAAAAATGAAAGAACTGACTGAAGCTTTCAAAAAAGCTCAGCAGGTTCAAGAAGGAGCTAAAAAGCTCCAAGAAGAGTTGGATGTAATGGAAATTGAGGGAACTGCCGGCGGCGGCTTGGTCAAGGTTTTTCTCAGCGGCAACCAAGAACCCCGCCGCGTGGAAATCTCACCGGATGCCCTCGGTGAAGGTGCTGATGTGGTTTCTGAACTCGTCACGGTGGCGATGCAGGATGCTTACGCTAAGTCTACGATGACGATGCGGGAAAAAATGGAAGAACTTACCGGCGGACTAAATCTCCCCGGTTTCGGTTAGTCATTAGTCATCAGTCATCAGTCATTAGTTGTTAGCTCTCTGTGTTTAAAAAGAAATCTATAGCTAATGACTGATTGATTTCTCTCAAACACGAAACTTTGGGAAAGAAGAAATAAAAAATTTTCTTTCTTCTTTCCCCTTAAAAATTACCAATTACTAATTATCAATTAAATGTCTTATAAGTTATTGTTTGTCTGCCTCGGAAACATCTGCCGATCGCCCTCAGCAGAAAATATTATGAATCACTTAATTGAACAAGCTGGTTTGAGCGATCGTATCACCTGCGATTCTGCCGGAACTGCTAGCTATCACATTGGCAGCCCCCCTGACAGGCGGATGGCATTAGCGGCTAGGAAGCGAGACATTGAATTGTTAGGCGAAGCCCGCCAATTTGCCAGGAAAGATTTTGAAAGTTTTGATTTGATTCTGGCGATGGATCGGGACAATTATCGCAATATTCTTGCCCTGGATGCTGCTGGAAAGTATAAAGATAAAGTGCGGTTGATGTGCGATTTTTGCCAGAAATACGACCTTAAAGAAGTGCCAGATCCTTACTACGGTGGCCCGGAGGGATTCGATCGAGTAATTGATTTGCTGCACGATGCTTCCGAGGGTTTGTTAGAGTACGTTGTCAGTCAGGAAAAATTAACAGTTGGCGCTCCGCAATTAATTTAAATTAAAAAAGTGCCTTTTTCCGCCCGAATATTAGCAATGCTGTAGGGGGGACAACGGTAACAAAACTCGTAACTAGGGAGATCAGAGTTGTTCCAGCTCCCCCTCCCAAAATGATACTGGGTGACAAAGAAAAAGTTAAACTTGTCAATACAAAATTGGGAGAATTGATACTCAAAGCAGCAATTGGCAGCAAAATAGATGGATACCAAGGCATTAGCCAAGGTGTAGCAAACAAAAACAAAGTCAGAGTCGTCCATCCAATATCTGATACCAAATTAATTTCCGAATCTTTTTTGCGGAATAATGATTTAATTAACGTCCCTGCATAGTAAACAATCCAGCTCAAATACGCAAAATATTTGAGGAATGATAGAATACTTTCCCTAGTTTCAACACTTACATTTGGCAAAAAATTCAGAAATAAATTGATTCCATGCTGAAAAGATCGAGCGGTCGCCCCGGCGGTTCCCGGATTTAAAAGACTTCTCCAAGCTGAAACTGTTGGCATAAATGTATAAGTTATCACCGCGATAATTAATAAAGAAAGCAAGACTGATGCTGCTACATCTTTCCACCGACGCTGCTTGCAGAGGAAAGCAACAACTAAGGGTAACCAAATTATAGGTAAGGTTTTTACTAAAAAACCTACCCAAATTGCTAAAATTGCCAAAACATAACGTTGGTAATAAATACATCCTATTAAAACGATCAATGTATTGGCAAGAAGAACGTCAAGGTGAGCATTAGCTATTTGCTCGTTCAATAGCATGGGATTGACTAAATATGCCATTGTTATGAGGTTGCGGTTTTCAGCATTTGTTAGCAACCGCCAAATTAAGTAGGCATTGAGCGTGTGTACCAACACGCAGATTATTTTAAAAATATAAACTGCTAGTAAAGGGCTAATGACTCCACCAAGTGCTGATAGGGCAAAAAAGAATAAAGAAACGGGGCCGTAGGTAGAAGTTTGCCCCCAGTGGAGGAAGGGAGATACGTTAGAAATTAAGGTATCGGGATTATTCAGATAAGGATTAATTTTATTTAAGCTCATTGTTCCGTAGTGCAAGTAAATATAAATGTCACTGCTTTGGGGATAAGCTATGAGAGCAAGTGCCAGAAAGGAGATTGCATACTTGCAAATGTCTAGAAACCTGGAACTTGTCTGTTTTTTTTGAATTAACCAAATAATATATGTAACTGTTGCTATCAAGTAGGAACCGTTAATTAGAACTCGGATGAGGCTGAAACCGCTGGTAGGGAAATCGTGATAGTTGTCTCCACCCTGTAAAACGCTGTAATACTTGGTGATTCCCATTGAGGTCATGGCCATACAGAAAATTATGGAAGCTGCTAATGCTGCAGCATATAGAATTTTCTGATTTTTTAAGTAATTGTTGACCATGATGTTATTTATTCAGTGTGGTAAGTAAGTGCAGGTAATTTTCTTGCCCAGAGCGTTGGCGGTTATCTGACTAAATGGTGTTCCATCGCAAAGCGAACGAGTTCTGCTCGGTTGTTGCTTTCAGTTTTTCTAAACAAGCTGCTGACGTGCTTTTCGATCGTTCGAGGGCTGAGGTGGAGTGTGGAGCCTATTTGAATATTAGAAAGACCTTCTGTCAGCAAATCTAGCACTTGTCGCTCTCGCTGAGTCAAAGTCGGAGCATTTTGGCTGGGAGAGGCCCGTGAAGCGGAGCTATCCCGTAGGGAATCGCCTGTGTTTGACTTTTGAGTTAAAAAATCTGCTTCTGGCTTGTCATTGGCTCTGCTGCGTGTCTCTGTTGGCGTTGGTTCGGGTTCCGGGGAACGAGAGGGCGCCTGAGCGATTAGAGCGTAGCGATCGAGCAAAGAGCGAATTACCGCCCCCAATTCTTGGAGTTCAAAAGGCTTAGCCAGATAATTGTCGCACCCCATCTGATAGCCGCGAATCCGTTCCTGCGTGCTCGTGCGTTCCGTCAAAAAAATCACCGGCAGCAAGCGGAAAGAGGGACGAGTCCGAACTCGCCGCACAAATTCGTAGCCATCCATCTCCGGCATTGTAATGTCGGTAACAATCAAGTGCGGCTGAAATTCATCTACCAAGCCTAAAGCTTCTTTGCCGTTCTCAGCAGCGATTACAGAGTATCCGGTAATTTCCAGATAATCAGTAATCGACAAGCGAGTCGCGAAATCGTCGTCAGCAACCAGAATCGTTAATGGCATGGGGGAATTAAAAATTAAACATTAAAAGTGAAATTAGTCACTTTTAATGTTTAATTCTACTGTTTAATTCTCTTGATAACTTGCAGTTAAAGTCGCCGGTTGTCCTAATTTGCCCTCCAAAGCTACGCCGCGCCCGTTGGCTGCCAAATGCCGCAGAGTTTTGTAAATTGTCTCGATTTGCTCTGGTCTTCCTGCTTTTTTTGCTAGTTCTGTTACAGAAAGAGGTTTTTGGGCGTCTTTGAGCACTTGCAGTACCCGTTGCTGCAAGTCCAATACAGCAGCGGCTGCTTTTTTGCCTGCTTCGACGCCCGGTTGGTGATAGGCATTGACATTCACCAAAGAACCGTAAAAACCTACGGCTCTTTCGTAGAGGGCGATTAATGCTCCTACTGTCCGAGGGTTGACTTGGGGAATGGTGACAGTAATTGAATCTCGGTGATTTTCGTACAAAGCTTGTCGAGTTCCCTGCAACAAACCCGACAAATAATCTCCTGAAGTGACGCCTGTTTCTACTTCTGGGGAAATGCCTTGCCTGTCTTGCAAAACTTCGATAAATGTTAGGAAGAAATTCGCCACGCCGTCTCGGAGTTGCTGGACGTAAGCGTGTTGGTCGGTGGTGCCTTTGTTGCCGTAAACTGCGATTCCTTGATGAACTGTGTTGCCGTCTAAATCTTCCTGTTTGCCGATCGATTCCATGACTAATTGCTGCAAGTAGCGGCTGAACAATAGCAGTGAATCTTTATACGGCAAAACTACCATATCTTTTTCGCCACGTCCGTTGCAAGCAAAATACCAGGACATTGCTAACAAAGCGGCGGGATTATGTTTGATTTCGGTGGTTCTGGTAGCTTCGTCCATGACTTTAGCGCCGTCGAGCATCGCCCGAATGTCGATGCCTTGCAAAGCTGCGGGCAAAAGTCCGACTGCTGACAATTCGGAAGTGCGTCCTCCCACCCAATCTGCCATTGGAAAAGTGGTAATCCAGCCTTCGGATTTGGCTAATTTGTCTAGTTGGCTGTCAACTCCGGTGATGGCAATTGCTTGTTTGGCAAAATCCAGTTTTTCGGTGGCGAAGGCTTTTTGAACTTCGATCATCCCGTTGCGGGGTTCGGGGGTGCCGCCGGATTTGGAGATTGTAATTACTAGGGTGCTGGCGAGTTTGTCTTTGATTTTGTTGAGAATTCGATCGATCCCAGCGGGATCTGTGTTGTCGATAAAATGAATTGCTAGGGGCGGAATGTCTGGGGATAAAGCTTCGGCGACAAATTGGGGACCCAGGGCAGAACCACCGATGCCGATCGAAATTATGTCGGTAAATTGCGGAGCAAAGGGCGGTTTAATATCGCGGTTTTGAACTTTTTTGACAAATGCTTCGACTTGTGCTATGCCTTCGACTATTTCTTGTTTTAATTCTGGAGTGGGAGCTAAATCGGGGTTTCGCAGCCAGTAGTGGCCCACCATGCGGTTTTCGTCTGGATTGGCGATCGCACCTGCTTCCAAAGCTGCCAAATCTTTGAAAGCTTTGTCAAATTTGGGCTTCAGTGCTGCTGCGAAAGCGTCGTCGAATCCCATGCGGCTGATATCGAGGTAAAGTCCCAATCCCTCGTGATAGTAAAGCCAGTCTTGATAGCGTTGCCAGAGTGCTGCGGCGTCCATAGGAATTCTCTACAATTTTTTTAATGTTCGATCGGCGTCGTCAGGAATCCACCAATTGTAGTTTAAAACGATCTGATGTACGGCTTTTGCAGAATCGCAATAAATTTAAGCATTAATCGTCTGAAGGCAGCCGGAGCATTCGGCAGGCAGAGCATTCGGCCGAATTAAACAAGAAAAATATGACTTGGGCAACACTCTTAGTAGGTAGATCCCCCATTAATGGCCACACCCCATAGATAGAGCGAAGTGGCACAGAGATTTAACTGTGGTCGGGGTTGCCCTTTGGACTCTGGTTTCACAATATTCAAATTCGGGCGATGGGGATATGTAAAATAGGCATTGTGGTTAGGTTAAATATACTTTTAGCTGTCAGTCAATAATCGGCTAAAAATATAGTTAACAACGGTCAACTATCTGAAGTGTAGTATAATATACAGATATTAGAATTAAAGTGCGATCGACTATGCTTACTCTATCTCCAGAATTACAAGAAAGATTAGCAACTCCGCTCAAAATCGGCGATTTTGAAGTTAAAAGCCGCGTCCTGCAATCGCCCTTATCCGGCGTTACCGATTTGGTATTTCGCCGCCTAGTGCGCCGCTACGCGCCGGATTCGATGATGTACACGGAAATGGTGAACGCTACGGGTTTGCACTACGTGAAGCAACTGCCAAGAATTATGGAAGTTGACCCGAACGAGCGTCCGATTAGCATTCAATTGTTTGACTGCCGGCCGGATTTCTTGGCAGAAGCGGCGCAGAAAGCAGTGGCAGAAGGAGCGGATACTGTTGATATTAATATGGGCTGTCCGGTTAACAAAATTACTAAAAACGGCGGCGGTTCTTCCCTGCTGCGAGACCCGGAAACAGCCGAGGCAATTGTGCGGGCTGTTGTGGAAGCGGTAGATGTTCCTGTCACTGTTAAAACTAGAATCGGTTGGACTGACAAAGAAATTAATATTTTGGAATTTGCGAAGCGGATGGAAGATGCGGGAGCAAAAATGATTACCGTGCACGGCCGCACTCGATCGCAAGGTTACACCGGCCCGGCAAAATGGGAGTGGATTCGCCGAGTGAAAGAAGTTTTATCGATTCCAGTTATTGCTAACGGGGATATTTTTTCAGTGGAAGCAGCGATGCGATGTCTGGAAGAAACCGGCGCTGATGGAGTGATGTGTTCGCGGGGAACTTTGGGCTATCCTTTTTTGGTGGGAGAAGTTGATTATTTCTTGAAAACTGGTGTGGAAAAGATAGCTCCGACACCAATTGAACGGCTCGAATGTGCTAAGGAACATTTGCGGGCTTTGTGGGAATATAAAGGTGAAAGCGGTGTCTGCCAAGCGCGCAAGCACTTAACCTGGTATGCTAAGGGCTTCCCCGGCGCTGGGGAATTGCGCGGCGTGTTGGCTGTGGTAGAAACGGTTGAACAAGGTTGCGATTCGATCGATCGCGCGATCGAGCAATTGCCCGCATAAACCTTACCCGCAGATGTCAATTAGGGATTACAGAAACAAAATTCACCTCTGCGGGCTAAGATTTAAGACAAAGTTAAAAATTTGTGTGTGGGGGAAAGCATGGATTCCTTAAAAGGGCGAGATTTATTAAGTCTGGCAGATTTAAGCATTGACGAATTAAATTATTTGCTGGATCTAGCAACCAGTTTAAAATCGGGAATGGTCAAGCTGAAACGCAATAAAGTTCTCGGCTTGTTATTTTCCAAAGCTTCAACGCGAACGCGGGTAAGTTTTACGGTGGCAATGTATAAATTGGGAGGGCAAGTGATTGACCTTAATCCCAACGTTACCCAAGTCAGCCGCGGTGAACCTTTGGTAGATACAGCCAGGGTTTTAGACAGATATTTAGACATTTTGGCGATTCGGACTTTCGAGCAAAAGGATTTAGCAACTTTTGCCAACTATGCGAAAATTCCTGTGATTAATGCGCTGACAGATGACGAACACCCATGTCAAGTGCTGGCGGATTTAATGACAGTAAAAGAGTGTTTTGGCAAGCTAGAAGGATTGACCCTGACTTATTTTGGCGACGGTAACAACATGGCAAATTCGCTCATGTTGGGCTGTGCAATGACCGGGATAAATGTCAGAATTGCTTGTCCTGAAGATTTCGGCCCGAATATTGAGATTGTGGAAAAAGCTAAGGCAATTGCTCAGGGAAAAACAGAAGTTACTGTGACTGCTGATGCGGAATCTGCTGCTAAAAATTCTCAAGTGATTTATACTGATGTTTGGGCGAGTATGGGACAGGAAGAGGAAGCAAAAATCAGGATTCCTTTGTTTGAACCCTATCAGGTAAACGAACAATTGCTGAAGTTAGCAGATAAAAATGCAATTGTATTGCACTGTTTGCCCGCACACCGGGATGAAGAGATTACCGATGCAGTGATTGAAGGCAGTCAATCGCGCGTTTGGGATCAGGCAGAAAATCGGATGCACGCTCAGCAAGCTTTGCTTGCAAGCATTCTAGAAAGCGATTAGGAATAGAGAAGGGAAGAGAAGAATCGGCGGTTGAAACCGCGTCTACACAAACTCTGGTCCTAGCAGAGGGGGACTGAAAAATAAGAGAAAAGCCATTCTCTCTATCTCTTCTCTTTCTCTGCGCCCTCTGTGGTTAATAAAAAAACATAAGTAAGTCTGTGCTAAAAAAAACTATGTTAAAATAATAAGTAAATATAAAAAATATATCTACTAAAATAACTCAATATAGAGGCGCTCGATTAAGGTTCATACATCTTGTTATTGCCCACATATTGTTCAGAAATGAACCCAATTGAATAGGAGTGGCAACACATTAAAAAAGATGAAGAAGTAGGAAAAATGTTGGATGACGAGCTAAGCTGTTGTGCATCTAATTTGACAGTCAATTTTTCTACAATTATTGTGGAACTGGCCGGAGAACCCGGATCTGGATTCAATTTAAATGCGTAGCAGCTTAGAACACTTGCCTACGGAGTCATTCAGGGAGTGGAAACTAGAGGAGAAAGAGGAAACTACAGCACGAAACGGATAAAATTTAACTCCAATCACGACTCTTAATATTCAGTTACATACTTATAAAATTTCCCCGCCTACTTACCAAGAAATTGGGTCTAAAGCCCCGTCCTTATAGGACGGCTTTAATTACAAAGATCGTAAAAATTTGTTAAATGCACAGATTTGTAAGTAAAAGTTTCAGTAAAAATGATAAACTATTTCAATGATAGTATTAGAGTTTAAGTTGAAAGGCAAAGCAGAGCAATATCGGATCATTGACGACATGATTCGGACGGCTCAATTTGTCCGAAATAAAACTCTTAGACATTGGGTAGACAATCAAGGAATTAAGCTAGTAGACCTGTACAAACAATGCGCCGTTATGGCGAAAGAGTTTGAATGGGCAGGCAAGCTTAACTCAACGGCACGTCAAGCTTCGGCGGAACGTACCATTTTTGCTATCCAACGTTTCTTTGCCAATTGCAAAGCCAAGAAACCAGGGAAAAAAGGATACCCACAGTTCAAGAAACACACTCGCTCCGTTGAGTACAAGCAGTCGGGTTGGTCGCTTTCTAATAACAAAAGATGCCTAACATTTAAGGATGGTTTTGCTGCTGGGAAGTTCAAGTTAATCGGCAGTCGGGATTTGCATTTCTATGCACCCGATGAGATTAAGCGAATTAGAGTAGTGCGTCGTGCCGACGGATACTATGCCCAATTCTGCATCAACGTTGAACGAAAAGAGGAACCCATTTCTACTGGTAAGTTTATTGGCATAGATGTCGGGTTAAACCACTTCTATACCGACAGCGACGGTGAAACAGTTCCTAATCCTCGGTATCTCAAAAAAAGTGAAAAAGCTTTAAAGAGATTGCAGAAGCGAGTTTCTCGGAAAAAGAAAGGTTCTAAAAACCGGAAAAAAGCGATCGACAAGTTAGGAAGAAAGCACTTAAAGGTTAGTCGGCAGCGTAAAGACTTCGCCATAAAGACGGCGTTGTGCGTGGTGAAATCTAACGATTTCGTAGCCTACGAAGAGCTTCAGGTGCGGAACATGGTCAAAAACCACAAGCTTGCTAAGTCAATTAGCGATGCGGCGTGGTCACTGTTTGCTCAATGGTTGGAATATTTTGGGAAAGTGTACAGCAAAACAGTAATTGCTGTTCCACCTCAGTACACTTCCCAAGATTGTTCAAATTGTGGCAATTCAGTCAAGAAAGCTCTGTCAACTCGAACTCATATTTGTGGTTGCGGTACGGTACTAGATCGCGACCATAATGCCGGAAGAAATATTTTGGCAAAGGGATTGAAGCAGGCAGGAATCAATTTAAATACGGTGGGGCACACCGGAATTCACGCTGGGGGACAGGGCGATCTCTACTTGTTGGTGGCGACATCAACGAGCAAATTGACTGGCTGATCCAAGAATCCCCTCGCCTTTAGGCAGGGGAGTGTCAATTAACACCAGTTCATGGGAAGGACGGATACAATTAGGCATAAACCTACGCAAAATGACCTGATGTACACAGACGTGCAGAGATTCTGTGATACAGATTCTAACCCTATAAACCCATGTTCATTCGTACTACGGCTCTCACTCCAGTAGAACTCAGGGCTGCGATCGTCCGGGAACCCTTGGTGGTTTCACCGGATACAACAGTGATGGATGCGATCGCCCAGATGAGTGGCATGCGAGCTATCTGTGATGCCGCCAAAACTGTGGATGGACAACGGGCTCAACTCCATCTAGAGGTACGGTCAAGCTGCGTATTGGTCATGGAAGACAGGCAGTTGCTCGGTATTTTGACAGAGCGGGACGTGGTGCTACTGAGTGCTCAGCAGCGTTCCTTAGAGAATTTGGCAATTCGGGAGGTGATGCTCCATCCAGTCGTCACCCTGCACGAGTCTGCCTTGACCGATTTATTTTTTGCTATTAGTTTGCTCCAGCAGTATCACATTCGCCATTTGCCCATCCTAGATGAGCACGATCGCCTCGTGGGGATCGTGACTCATGAAAGTCTGCGGCAAACCTCCCGACCAATTGACCTGTTGCGGTTGCGGCTGGTGTCTGAGGTGATGACGAGTGATGTCATTTGTGTTGCACCAGATACTTCCATGCTCGCGATCGCCCAACGGATGTCCCAGCACCGCGTCAGTTCCGTCATGATTCTAGAACCGGGCGATCGACCAGAACGGCTGCAAATTCCGGTGGGGATTGTTACCGAGCGGGATATTGTACAATTTCAGGCATTGGGCTTGGACCAGGAAACCTGTACGGCACAGGGGGTAATGAGTACGCCGATTTTCGCCGTTAGACCCGACGATTCGCTCTGGACTGTGCAGCAGATGATGGAGCAGCGATCGAGCGGGCGGTTGGCAGTGACGAGCGAGCAAGGGGAGTTATTGGGCATCGTCACCCAGACCAGTTTGCTGCAAGCCCTCAACCCGCTGGAACTCTACAAGCTGGCCCAGAAGTTGGAAGAGAAAGTGGTGCGCCAAGAGGCGGAGAAGATTCAAATGCTGGAAAATATCATAGAGGAGCAAGTTGAAGCCCGGACGATCGCCCTAAAAGCTAAGGCCGGGCGAGAAAAATTAGTCGCAGAGCTAGCCACGCAAATTTACTCGTCCCTGAGCCTGCAAACGATTCTGGATACGACTGTCGAGCAGGTGCGGCAAGTGTTGGGCTGCGATCGCGTCAATATTTGGCAGTTTGAAGCCGATGGGCAAGTCAGTGCCGTAGCAGAATCCACCGACTCGTCCCTGTCTCTGATCGGCGAACGGATCGAGGACACCTGGTTTAAGCAAGACCAGGCTGAGATGTATCGCCTGGGGCGGATTCACGTTGTGCCGGATATCTACACGATCGCAATGTCAGACTGTCACAGAAATCTGCTGATCCGCCTCCAAACGCGAGCCAAAATTTTAGTACCTCTTCTGTGTGGCGATAAACTGTGGGGCTTGCTTAATGCCAGCGAAAGCCAGCATCCCCGCGAGTGGCAACCGGAAGAAATCGAACTCGTGCAAGCCTTATCGGTGCATCTGGCGATCGCCCTTGGGCAAGCTACCACCCACCAAAAATTGCAGGAAGAACTGACGGAACGACGGCAAGCCGAAGCCCGCCTGCGAGAGAGCGAACAACGCTATGCTACTCTTGCGGCTGCGGCTCCAGTGGGGATTTTTCGCACCGACCCTGCGGGGCTATGCACATATATCAACGAGCGCTACTTTCAACTCACCGGACTCACACCAGAAGCTGCCATTGGGAACGGATGGCAACAAGCGCTACACCCCGACGATCACGATTGGGTCATCGCCGAATGGGAGCAATTCATCCAAGACCAACAGCCTTTTCAGCTCGAATATCGCTTTCAAAGTCCCGACTGTGTGGTGACGTGGATCTATGGGCAGTCCGTCGCTGAACAGGATGCCAAGGGGCAAATAGTCGGCTATTTGGGCACAGTTACAGATATTACCGATCGCAAACAAGCTGAAGCCCACCTGCAAGAGAGCGAAGAACGCTACGCCACCTTAGTGGAAGCGTCTCCAGTGGGGATTTTTCGCACCGATGCTGCGGGCAACTGCATCTATGTTAACGATCGCTGGTGTCAGATTAGCGGACTCACCCCAACAAGCGCCTTCGGAGACGGATGGCGAGAAGGGCTACACCCCGACGATCGCGTCGCGATCGCCACCGAATGGCAGCAATCTATCGAAGAAAATCGTCCCTTCCAGCTCGAATACCGCTTTCAACGTCCCGACGGTGGGGTGACTTGGGTCTATGGGCAGTCTGTTGCCGAACTCGATACAGAGGGGCAAGCCATCGGCTATGTAGGCACTGTTACAGATATTAGCGATCGCAAGCAAACAGAAGTCGCCCTGTCTCAACTGGCAGCTATTGTCGAGTCGTCTGCGGAGGCCATCATCAGTAAAACTTTAGATGGCGCGATCGTTAGCTGGAACGCAGGGGCAGAAAAACTATTTGGTTATCAGGCTCAGGAAGTCATCGGTCAATCGATACTCCTACTGAGGCCCACTGAACTCAGGAATGAGGAATTATCCATTCTGGAAAAAATTCAGCAAGGAGAAGCCGTTACTCATTATGAAACTGTGCGACAAAACAAAGATGGAAAGTTAATGGATATTTCGTTTACGGTTTCTCCTATTAAAGATGGGACTGGAAAGATCGTTGGCGCATCAAAAATTGCTCGGGATATTAGCGATCGCAAACAAGCAGAAGCGGCCCTGATCGAAAGCGAAGCCCAAAGCCGAGCCATATTAGCAGCCATTCCAGACTTCATGTTTCGCGTGGGTGCCGATGGTATTTATCGGGGGGGCGTGACAGCCAATCGTGAGATTGACTTTCTCCCCATAGATTTCGATTCTACTGGTTTCGCGATGGTAGATGTTATGCCAGCAGAGATTGCAACCCGACATCTACACTACCTAGAACAAGCCTTACGCACAGGAGAACTGCAAATTTATGAACAACAGGTGCAGATAGGCGATCGCTTTCACGATGAAGAGGTCAGAGTTGTCAAAAGCAGCGAAGATGAAGCCCTGTTTATGATTCGAGACATTAGCGATCGCAAACAGGCCGAGCGACAACTGTACCAACTCAACCAACATCTAGAAGCAAAAGTCGCAGAACGCACCCAAGAGCTTTGGCAAGTCAACAGCCTGCAACGCGCTATCCTCGATGGTGCTGATTATTCCATCATTTCCACTGACCCAACTGGCATCATCCAGACCTTTAATGCCGGGGCCGAACGGATGCTGGGTTACAGTGCCGCAGAAATAGTTGGCAAAGTCACACCCGCATTCATCCACGATGTAAACGAGGTAATCGATCGGGCAGGATTGCTCTCTGTTGAACTGGGGCAAAATATTCCTCCTGGCTTTGAAGTTTTTGTTGCCCAAGCCCGCCAAGGCACGATCAGTGAAGAAGAGTGGAGCTATATTCGCAAAGATGGCTCTCGCTTTCCTGTGTCACTATCCATCACCGCCCTCAAGGACGCCAATCAGCAAATTATCGGCTTTTTAGCCATCGCCAAAGATATTAGCGATCGCAAACGAACCGCAGCAGAACTACAGAAACTATCGGATCGCCTCGCCTTGTCCCTCAAATCTGGGGCGATCGGTTGTTGGGAATGGGACATTGCACAGAACACCATCCTTGGGGATGAGCGGATGTACGAACTGTTTGGCCTCACGAAACAATCTAATTCCTATATGGTCTACGACTTGTGGATGAACAGGCTACATCCCGACGATCGCACCTCCACTGAAACATTGCTCCACCAAGCTGTTTTGGGACAGACAGAATACGATACCGAGTATCGGATCTTGCATCCCGATGGCAGCATCCACTTTGTTAAAGCATTTGGAGTGGTGGTGCGAGATGTCCAAGGCAATCCCCAGAGCATGATTGGGGTCAACTTTGATATTACCGATCGCAAACACATTGAACTGGAACGGCAGCAGTTAATTCAAGAACTCTCCGCTTTCAAACTCGCCCTCGATCATTCCGCGAGTGTCGCCATCACCGATGGTAAAGGGGTGATCTCCTACGTCAACGATCGCTTCAGTGCAGTCTCTGGCTACTCCCGCGATGAACTCATCGGCAAAACCCATCGCCTGATAAACTCTGGCTACCATCCCCCCGACTTTTTCCAAAACCTGTGGCGCACCATTGCCAGCGGTCTGATTTGGCGCGGTGAAATTTGCAACGGCACGAAGAACGGTAGCCTGTACTGGGTTGCCAGCACCATCGTCCCCTTTCTGGACGAAGGCGGGCGGCCTTTTCAGTATCTAGCCATTCACTTCGACATTACCGATCGCAAGTTAGCCGAAGCAACGCTTCAGCAGGAAAATAGTTTCCGTCAACAAATTGTAGAAAACATGGCAGAAGGGCTGTGCGTTTTCAATGAAACTGAGAAATTTCCCTTTGTCCGCTTCACGGTCTGGAATCAGCAAATGCAAGCGATTACGGGCTACACCTTAGAAGAAATCAACCACTTGGGTTTGTATCGAAGTGTGTACCCGGATTTAGAGGCTCAAGAACAGGCGATCGCCAACCTCAGACAGATACAAGAAGGGGAAAGCTTTATTGCCCAGGAAAGGGAAATCCAGCGTAAAGATGGGCAGAAACGCACAATCGCCATTTCTGCCTCAATCCTATCGAGCAACGACGGACTGATTTATATACTGGCCTTGATCCAAGACATTACCGATCGCAAACAGATTGAGGCTCAATTAGCAGAGAGTGAAGGTAAATTCCGGCAGCTAGTAGAAGGAGGTAAAGATGTGATTTGGTCATCTGATAAAGATGGCATTATCACTTATCTCTCACCGCAATTCAAGAATATTTTTGGCTGGGAAGAGAGTGAATGGATTGGTAAGCCGTTTATAGAACTGGTGCATCCAGACGATCGGCTATTAGTGTATAGTGATTATCAGCAAAATCTCAATTTTTCTAAAACGTCAACTCATTCTGAGTTCCGATATTACTACCAGGATGGTAATTATATTTGGGTGAGAACCAGCATCACAGCTATTAGAAATGCTAAAGGAGTAGTGATTAATATCCAGGGAGTTTTATCGGATATCAGCGATCGCAAACAAGCCGAATTGAGATTGGAACAACAAGCAAAACAGGAACGCTTGCTGGGATCGATTAATCAAAGGATGCGGTCATCTCTGAACCTAAACGAGATTCTCAATGTCACTGTTGAGGAAGTCCATCAGGTTTTGCAATCAGATCGAGTGCTAGTCTATCGTGTGTTTCCTGGAGGAACGGGGGCTGCCATTGCGGAATCTGTTTTGCCAAAATGGCCTAAGATTCTGGATATCGTATTTCCTGAAGAAGTTTTCCCAAAACAGAACTACGATCGCTATCTCCAAGGAAGAGTGTATGCCCTCAGCGATCGCGAAGATGAAAACCAGTCAGTCTTACCCTGCTTGATTGAATTCCTCGCATCCATCCATGTCAGAGCTAAACTTGTAGTTCCAATTATTCTGAATCAATCTCTGTGGGGATTACTGATCGCCCATCACTGCGATCGTCCGCGCCAGTGGGAAGATTGGGAAATTAATTTATTTAAACAAACGGCTAACCAATTAGCGATCGCCATTCAGCAGTCTAATCTTTTTGAGCAATTACAGACAGAATTAGCCGAACGTCAACGGGCAGAAGCTCAACTGACCGAAACAAACGCCCAACTCGGCATTTCCAACGAAGAATTAATTCGCGCTACAAGGCTCAAAGACGCATTCCTAGCCAATATGAGTCACGAACTCCGCACTCCCCTCAATGCCATTCTGGGCATGAGCGAGGGGCTACAAGATCAAGTTTTTGGCATCGTCAACGAACGACAAATTAAAGCTTTACAAACCATCGAGCGCAGTGGCTTTCACTTACTAGAATTAATCGACGACATTTTGGATGTCGCCAAAATTGAATCGGGTCAAATGGAGCTGGATTGCACCCCAGTTTCGGTCAATCATCTCTGTCAATCCAGTCTAGCATTTATCAGACAACAAGCCCTGCAAAAACGCCTCCAGCTAGAGATTAAACTGCAACTCAATCTGCCCGACTTATTAATAGATGAACGGCGCATCCGCCAAGTCTTGATCAACCTGCTCAACAACGCTGTCAAATTCACCCCAGAGGGAGGACGCATCACCCTAGAAGTCAGCCGTCAACAGCGCCCGGCCGACCCAGATTCTGCCGATTCCCCACCCGATTTTTTGGTCAAAGAGACCCTGCGAATTGCTGTCATCGATACGGGCATCGGTATTGCCCCAGAAGATATCAACAAACTGTTTCAGCCCTTTATCCAAATCGATAGCGCCCTGAATCGTCAATATACAGGCACTGGCTTGGGGCTTGCCCTGGTGAAACGCTTTGTCGAACTCCACGGGGGGCAGGTGTTGCTAACTAGCGAGGTGGGTGTAGGAAGTTGCTTCGCGATCGACCTTCCCTGCACTGCTGGTGCGCCCTCCTCTCGTGACCTAGAATCCCAGACCGATCCCCGCATCGAACCCAGCCAGCCCGAACAGGAAGGTTCTCCCTTAATCTTGCTGGCCGAAGACAACGAAGCCAATATCAGTACGGTTTCGAGCTACCTGAGAGCTAAAGGCTATCGCATTCTTTTGGCTAAGAATGGAGAGGAGGCGATCGCCCTGGCCAAGTCGGAAAACCCCAATCTAATTCTGATGGACATTCAAATGCCTGGTATGGATGGTCTAGAAGCTATGCAGCAGATTCGCCTCGATCCTAGCTTGGTCGATGTGCCGATCGTTGCCCTAACTGCCTTAGCCATGACAGGTGATCGCGATCGTTGCCTTGCCGCCGGAGCTAATGATTACCTTAGTAAACCCGTTAAGCTGAAGCAGTTAGCAGCCACCATTCAACAGCTTTTAACTTCCCAGGGAAGATAATTCATGAATGTACCATCTGTTTTGGTCATTGACGACGAACCTGATAATTTTGATGTGATTGAAACTCTCTTGAACAATCGAGACTATAAATTGCATTACGCTGCCAGCGGGCAAGAAGCGATCGATTCCTTAAACTTCTTTGAGCCAGATGTGATTTTGCTGGATGTGATGATGCCAGGGATGGATGGCATTGAAGTTTGTCAGCGCATTAAAGCTATGCCCAAATGGGAAGCTCTGCCGATCGTTATGGTAACCGCCCTGACAACCAAAACGGAGCTCGCAAGATGTTTGACGGCTGGGGCGGATGACTTTATCAGCAAGCCCGTGAATCGCTTGGAGTTAACAGCAAGGGTGCGATCGATGTTACGCATCCACCGACAATATCAGCAATTAGTAACCTTCAATGCCAGATTAGAAGCAACGGTGCAACAGCGAACCGCCCAGTTGCAAACCATGATTTTTCAGGATGCGCTCACAACGCTACCCAGTCGGACTTTCTTGCTTCAGAAGTTGGCTGAGGTTTTACAAGCTGGGGAATCCTCCTTTGCGGTGGTGTATCTAGACTGCGATCGGTTCAAACTGGTGAATGGTTCCTTTGGCTACGCTATTGGCAATCAATTGCTGATCGCCATCACAGAACGGTTACAGCATCATCTGCGCCCCGGCGACGTGTTAGCGCGTATGGGTGAGGATGAGTTTTGCTTTTTGCTGCACCAAATTGATGATGCGATCGCCCTTGAACCATTTATCCAAGCTATTCTACGGGGCTTTGACACATCGTTTGTGGTTGCCGATTGTGAACTCTTTATGACTGCTTGTATCGGCATTGCTCTAGGCAGTAGTGTTTATCAACAACCGGAAGAACCCTTGCAAGATGCTGATACGGCAATGTACAAAGCTAAACTTCGAGGTAAAGGCTGCTATCAAATCTTCGATCGCCAGATGTCTTTGGCAATGCTGAACCGCCTGACGCTGGAAAATGATTTGCAGCGAGCGCTGGAACATCAAGAGTTTGTCACTTACTACCAGCCGATTGTGAATCTTCAAACCCAAAAGGTCGTTGGATTTGAAGCACTGGTACGCTGGCAGCATCCGGATCGAGACATGGTTTTACCAGGAGAATTTATCCCCTGCATGGAGGAAACAGGGCTGATTGTGCCAGTCGGGATGCTGGTGTTGAAGCAGGCGTGTCAGCAACTGCGTGCATGGCAGCAACGGGGCTGGACTCAGTTAACCATGAGCGTAAACCTTTCTGTGCGGCAATTTACTTGCCCGACCCTCTTGGCTGATATCGATCGGGTTTTGGCAGAAACCGCCGTCAACCCCGCTCACCTGAAACTGGAAATTACCGAAAGCGCGATCGTGGACAATGCTCAGAAGGCGATCGCGCTGACTGAACAATTGCGATCGCGGCAAATTCAGATCAGCATTGATGACTTTGGGACGGGGTATTCTTCCCTGGGTTATTTGCACTGTTTTCCAGTGGATAACCTCAAAATCGATCGCTCTTTTGTCAATCAGATCCAAGCAGGAAATCGCAAATATCAAGTCGTTAACACCATTATTACTCTGAGTAATCAACTCGAACTTGCCGTCATTGCCGAAGGCATTGAAACGACTCAGCAACTTCAGTGCCTCCAACAACTCGGCTGTGAATTTGGACAGGGTTATTTATTTTCTAAACCCCTCGCGGGGGCTGAAATTGAAAGGATTTATCTCAAATAGGTTGGGTTTAGCCTTTTGCAAAATGCTCGTTGAGGCACATGGCGAAATTTCTGTCATATCGTTTCCGGTTGCATCGGAATCATAAAATAGAGTCAAGATTTAACACTCAACCATGCAGTTTTTCGACCCCGATTCAACAGTCAACTATTCCGGAGGAGTGCAACCGGAATTGATATTAGAAGCAACCAACCGCAAGGAAGCATTTTTGAAATCACTTTGGCAGCACAGCTAAAAACTATCACCTAAACCCATAAAACTTTCTACATTCTTGCAGGGGTTACAACCATGTCTCAATTCTCTATCTTAATTGTTGATGATGAGCCTGATAACTTTGATGTACTTGAAACGTTGTTATCAGAGCAGGAGTATGAATTGTATTACGCTGCTAATGGTCAAGAGGCGATCGCATCTCTAGATTTATTTAAGCCCGATATAATTTTACTCGATGTGATGATGCCAGGAATAGACGGGATCGAAGTTTGTCGGCAAATCAAAGCGATGTCAAAATGGAAAGCTGTTCCAATCATTATGGTAACGGCATTAAGCTCAAAATCCGATCTTGCCCAGTGTCTAACCGCGGGCGCCGACGACTTTATTAGTAAACCTCTGAATGGAATTGAACTGCGTGCCCGCGTACATTCAATGCTCAGAATCAAGCAACAGTATGATAATATCCAGAACTTATACCACATCCAAGAAAATACCATTAATGTCTTGGAAAGCACCCTCAATGAACTGCGTGGCAACTTAGCTTCTAGTCTGTCCCACGAACTGAATACGCCCCTCAATGGCATCTTAGGCACGATCGGGTTGCTCAAGGACGATATCGAAGACATGGATATCGCCGAAATCCGTGAGATGTTAGGCTGGGCCGATGAATCTGCCCGTCGCCTAGAAAAATTAACGAAAAAATTCCTGATTTATTTAGAATTAGAACTATCCGCAAGTCGCCAGCACAAGATCGAATCGGCCCGGACTCAATTTTCAGCTTCCGCCATTGAAGCCGCGTTGAAATCCCAGGCTGAGAGCGTCAACCGTAGCAACGATCTCGTGTTGGCACTTGAGGAAGCGGAGATCGCTCTATCAGACCGATATCTATCAACGATTCTCTATCAATTAGTTGATAATGCGCTGAAATTCTCCTCACCAGAGACAACCATTAATGTTAGTAGTCAAGTTGTAGGGAAGATGCTGAATTTATCTGTACATGACTCAGGGCGGGGCATGACAGAAGAGCAAATTGCTAAAATTGGTGCTTTCATGCAGTTTGATCGCAAGACTTATGAGCAACAGGGCATCGGTATCGGCTTAAAAATTGTCAAGAAAATTGTCGAACTCGCAGGAGGAGAGTTCTCAATTACCAGTATCTATCAAAAGGAAACAACGGTACATATCACTCTGCCGATTGTCGGCAATTAGCATGAGTTTTTATATCAAGCTCGGCGGCATCGTTATCGTATAGTGAATGGTGTCGATTGAAGGATTGCGATTAAACAGCTATTATGCCAAGGGCCTCCACATTATTTGGACTGAGAGTCAACCTCAAATGAAAAAATGCTCTTAATTCGCTTGTTTAAAGCTAATAGGCATTATAATTTAATAATCTCAGTTAAATTAAGGACTTGTATCTACTACCGTAAAAAAATATGTAGGTTTAATCATGACTCTAAATATCAGGCAATTACTAGCTGCTTAAAACACCATTAATGCGCTAATTAATTAGTTTTAACCCCCAATTTTTCTGAACCAATATTTAATTACTTATCTGCGAACACTCTGCTAGCCAATGAATAGAATTGATACACCCGTTTTCAATGTGATACCAGAGGAGGCAACATTGCCTGAATTGCGATATTGAACGCGGGAAATTCCAGCGGTGAAATGCTCGCAGTTTCCCCAAGAATTACTTCACTTTGATAGCCATTTTCAGTAGGTTCTCGAAAAACGTGCAGTTGTCGATCGCCCACATTTAGCACCCAATAATCGGCAATGCCGGATCGCGCGTAAATTTTGGCTTTAATTTCGCGATCGTAAGCCAAGCTGGTATCTGCCACTTCGATAATTAGATATACCTCTGAGGGAGTCGGATGGTGAGTCGCATAGTCAAAAGGATCGATTCTGACTACGGCGATATCCGGTTCTGGTTCAGAATTGTCATCAAGGGCGATCGGATCTTGGGTATAAACAGCAGCCTGATTTCCCAGAAGATCGCTCAGCACGCTGGCAGTACGTCTCGTGGCTGAAGTGTGAGCAGTTCCTTTTGCACTCATTTTGATGATATTTCCTGAAAGTAATTCGACTCGTTCCTCTGGGTGAAAAAATCCCATCTCTCCCAGTTTGTGATACTCTTTAACTGTCCATTTACGGAGCGTGAAAGCAGCTTCGGTTGTTAGCATATCTCGATTGATAAATTTATAATTTGATGTGGGATGATTTTATTTTAGCTTATGATATTAACTGGTTCCCAGGCAGAGCCGGGGAACCGATATCTAGAGGCTCTGCCTCGCAAGCTTTTATGGAAATTGGAGGCAGAGCCTGCGGATCTGCGTTACCAGGCTCTGCCTGGTAACGAGTAAACTACAAGTTGATTAAGATGCTCCGAGATTGATTTTTGTTACTTCGCCCGCAAGAACATTAACTGTTTGTTGAATTTGACTTCCGTCAACTTTCAACTGATAAGTTCCTGGAGAAAGCTCGATCGCCCCAAACCATCCTTTGCCATCCGCGCGCAGTTGACGCACCTTGCCAACAGCATCGATCGACTGCAATGTCAAGTTCGCACCGTCGCAAGTTCGTGCAGCGAAGCTATCCCGTAGGGAATCGCACCGCTGCAAATTTCCGGCGATCGCACCTGTAGTCGGCCGCGACTTCCAAGGCATATCGGGAACCGCTGCTGCTGTCGCCCACACAGGCTGAGTTTCATAGGTTTTGCCCGTCGCAGCATCAACGTATTGACTCGGCTGCGAAAGCGCGGTGTAAAACAAATCGTTGCTTTGGGGAACGTATTTCCAAGGCTGGCGGGGCAAATCACCGCTACCGCCCGATCGCAGTTCCACATTCGTGTACACGTTGCTGCTAGCGTAGGAATACAGCACCGTACCTGCGACGTGATTTCCTTTCGCAGACGGCTGTTCGGCGCGACGAATCTGGCCTAGAGTGTCTTCGATGTAGTTGAGGTAATTGCCGGGGCCGATCGCAATTTGGCGGTTGTACTGGTGGTCTTTGGCGTACTCGATCCAGTTGTCATAAGCGAGTTTTTGCGATCGTTTGTACTCGCGCTGGTAAGTCATCGGCATCACCATGTCTACGATCCCTTCTTCCAGCCAAGCGCGCCAATCCTGCAATACTTCTTTGTAAGGCTGCGTTTGATACCACCCTGCCTCGTTTTTCGGGCCGTCTCCCCAGGCGATCGTGGCGGCGGTAATTTTAACACGCGGTTTAATCGCAAGGCTTTCTACATAAAGCTTCCGCACTAAATTTGTTACCTGGTCGCGCCGCCACTGCATCCACGCTGGATCGGTGGGTGCGGGTTTGCCCGATCGACCTGTTTGCTGATTGAAACGGGCGATCGCAGTCGGATTGTAGCCCCAAGTCGGCCCGCCGTAGCGCACATAATCCAACTGTACGCCGTCCACATCGTAGCGCTTGAGCAAGTCCAAATAGACGGAAACAGTATAATCTACGGCGTCTGGATGACCGGGATCAAGATAGCCTTGGGCTTCCCCACCGTAAGTCAGCATCGCCCAATTGTCGCTGCCGGGGGCCGAAGGCCCGTGTTGTTGCCAAACGTGACCGGCGGGAAGTTTGGTGCCCGAAACCACCGGCAGCGTCACCATCCAAGCGTGTACTTCAATGCCTGCGGCGTGGGCTTTGTCAATCAAATCTTGCAGCGGATCGAAACCGGGGGGAACGTTAGGATCGAGGGTGCGGGGTTCGATCGCACTCGTGTAAAAGGCATCGCCACGGCGGCGGACTTGGGCGACGATCGCGTTGGCATTTGCCCGCTGCGCGTCTGCGATCAATTTTGTGACTTCTTGAGGCGTTTTGAAGCCGGGGTTGAAGGCGTCCACCCAGAAGGCGCGAAATTCGGCGGTTTGGGTTTGCGGGGGCATAGTTGCGATTGCCCGGGAGGGGAAGTTTGAGAACCAACCAGGAGTCAGCAGAAAACTAATTGTTAAGCCAATCAGGAACAAGCTTGACAAAAAGAATGTTTTGGTATTTCGCATCAGAAATGTGTGAGAGAGCGTTTAACAGTCCTTTACGGACTTTTGGTTTGAGCGTCCGCTTGACATTTTCGCACATCTTTGCGTTAAAGCAACTTATGGGGCCAAGCTGTGTTCTGGAATAGCGATCGCTTATACTGAACTCTGGTATTTTGTATACGATCACTCTATTTTTTCAATGTACGAACGCACTGATAGTGAGATAGAAGCAATTCAAGAACTTCTTTCGCCACACTTTGGGACTGGCTTTGAGCCTGACGAAGTAGCAAATAGCGAACAGATAATAATCCAACAGGTATTGGAATACGTAGGTAGCCGATTTACCCGGATGAAGTATATCCTCGGTCTTGCCCTTGATTTTGCGATCGTCGCACAGCGTCTATCTAATGTTGATGACTCTGCCAAAGAATTAAGAGAGCAGCTTACAATTGAAGAATTATTTAAACGTTACCAAGTTGTCACTGAACGGGGAGAACAACAGGCAAATACACTAACTTTAAAATTTGCTCAATCTACTCAAGTAGGTATCCGACGTATAGAAGAGTCAATTGTTCAATTTTTTCACAGTCTAAATCGTTCTAAATATCCCAGTGCTTATGTTTACAATACAGGTCAATGGCAAAAGTTTCAAGACCTGCTGATTCTCTGTTTTCGTCTGTCCGAGTCTGGACGCTTTCTACTCTGCCAAAAACTTATTGATTTTGGTCTTGAACGATTGCAAAAGAACATATTTGTTACTAGAGAATCGTTACGAGTTCGTTTATTTCCAGAGATAATAAACAATTACCCGCGCAGCGATCCAGATGAGAATGGGGGTTTAGTTTTTCAAGCGATTGCTTGCGGTTATTTCAAAGCCGATCGGCCTCATCTCAGCTTTGTCGTTGATAAGGTACGAACAGGTTCGTCCCGACAGCGCCGTTTTGGAGATATTGACTGTTATTACGGTCTGGATCTAGAAATATCAATAGAAGTAAAAGACTGCCACATTTCGCTTAAAAACCTCAAGCAACAATTGGGAAGTTTCCAGAAACAAGTAACAGGCCATCAAATTCTTGGCGTGGCTTTTGTACTTTCCATAAACAGCGAAGCGCGTTCTCTACTTAGCGAAGACGGCATCATTCCGTTCGCACAAGACGAGCTAATTAGATCCGTGAGGATCTGGGATTGGCAAAAGCAGGATGCTGCAGTGCATGAAATGCTTCACTATCTTGCTCACGTTGAACAGAATCCTAGTGCTGTTGCCCGGCTACTGGCATTTATCGGCGAGCGAGATCCTGAACACAACTCTCTTACTTATTATCAAAGTTAAACTAGGATTTCAAGAGCAAGCTGAATGGGAAACTTTAAGTCTGCATTGAGCGACTTTACTTTTTGCGCTCTGGCTCTAAAAATTTCCTCATCTGAGTGGCTTTGATAAGCCTTGACAACTTCCTTGCCTACCGCCAATCCTAGTAGTGGGGGTACGGCATTTCCGACTTGAAGGTACTGTGATGTTCTCGAACCAATAACCTCGAAATCATCATCAAAAGATTGCAGCCTCAATCCTTCGCGGACAGTCAATCCTCGATGCTGACTAGGATGAGTGGCTCGTGCAGACGAAGGTTTTCTCATGTTAGATGTTACAGCAATAGCTGGTTTATTACTAGCTAGTCGAGCATAGCTATTGTGAAAACCGCTGGCTGGTTGAAGGCGATCGGGAATAGACTTTCGGTTTCCACCATCTGGGATATACTTCAGAATTTCAATTAACTTTTGTGAATGATTGGCAGCCTCGTGATGTAGCAGTATGTTGGCGGTCTTGCGCCTAGCTATTTGATAGTCAGTTTGTGGTATACTCTGGTAAGATTTACATATTTCTCCAGCATTTAATGGCGGTAGATCTGAAATTGCATCAGCTACAGTCACATAATAGTGAGAAGTTGGTACTGGAAACTCAGGCGGCAGCAATCCATCAAGCCAACCTATAAAAAAAGCACGTTTTCGCAGTTGGGGTACGCCGTAGTCAGCCGCCTTTAAAAGGCGACATTTCATGTGATAGCCGATATCAGCAAAGCTAGCGATGACTGAATCGCGCACTTTGCCTCCCTGCATTACCAGCATTCCTTCAACATTCTCGATAATGACATAAGCAGGACGAATTTCAGCCACCAAGTCGCGAAAATTGCGCCATAAAGAATTGCGAGGATCTGTTATCTCTCGCTTGCCAACAGTGCTGAATCCTTGGCACGGTGCTCCCCCCGTAATAATGTCGATTTCTGCTGCTGAAATTTTAAAGAATTCCTCTATTTCGGAAACGGTTGTCTGGGTTAAGTCAGATACCAGACACGGAAGTGGAGATAGGTTGCGTTCAAAAGTTTGTTTGGCGTTTTCACAGTAATCTATGCCGCCGATCGCTTGGATGCCAGCACGTTTAAAACCCAGAGTTAACCCTCCCATGCCGCAAAATAAGTCAAGGCTGCGCGGAAAACGCTTGGTTTGAGTTTTTGTCATCGTCAGCTACCTCCTGATAGTTTCCACCGGGAAAGTTGTAGATTTTCGCGTCCGCTTGACATTTTCGCACATCGGTGAAATTTTGGGCGAAAATAAACTGAACTGGCGATCGGCAACATCACCTAATTTTCGGGATACTTTCTTGAACTGTGAAGGATACGGAGAACTTCTACGTTTTCTTCTTTTACTCCATAGATGATGAGATAAGAGGTATTGAAAATGACAAGTTCTCTAGTAGATTCTACGCGACCAACTCAGCCCATAAAAGGAAACTCTGCGAGTTGACCTACAGCACTCTGAATCCTTAAAATTAATTGCCTTGCTGCCTCTGGATCGTCTTTAACAATATATGCGTGAGCCTGTTCTAGATTTCGCAAAGCTTGTCGCAGCCACTTAATTTTTATTAGTCAACTTGGCAAAAACTGCTTCGACTTCATCATCGCTGGCAAAGTCTCCTGCTTCTGCCTCGGCAACGCCTTTGTTAATCTCATCGAGCTCCCATTGATAGATATCCAGGTAAGAAGCGATCGCTTCGTTCAAAACATAGGTTAAATCGCGATCGGTGACACTAGCGATCGCCCTCAGCGCTTCTTTTTTATCGCTGTCTAGTAGAAATGTAAAATTTTCTTGACTCATGGCTGCCCTTTGCTGTTATGGGAAGAGAGTAAACTGGTACTATGATAGCGTAGAGATTCCTATTTGGGCGAAAATAAACTGAACTGGCGATGGCACTTTTTGAACAAATGATAGTACCGCACTTTCAAACGCTAGCCCTTCCGGGTAACAGCTACTCAACTGCAAGCAATTTACTCGATCGAGTAGATGGCTGGCGCCAAGAAGCAACCCGAAAGTTGCAGCAAAGCCAGAGAGGAGAAAAGGGACAATTTTTAACACCTTCGTCCGTGGCAAATTTGATGGCGGGAATGTTTGAATTTAACTGTCCTGATATATCGCTTTTAGATGCCGGTGCTGGTATTGGTTCGCTGTTAGCAGCCGTTGTTTGCGAACTTTGTCAGCGCCGAAACAGACCGAGTAGCCTGCACGTTACAGCTTATGAAATTGACATTATTTTGATTGAATACCTCAAGCAAACTTTAGAACTATGCAGTATTGAATGTCAGCATTTTGGGATATCTTTTACCTGTGAGGTGCGCGAAATTGATTTTATTCAAGACAGCGCCGATATGTTGCAGCCCAATCTATTTACACAACCAGTAAAACGGGAATTTACCCATGCAATTATCAATCCTCCCTATGCCAAGATAGACGCTAAATCCCAAGCCCGAACTTTGCTGCGTTCTATAGGACTAGAAACCAGCAATCTCTACGCGGGCTTCACAGTTGCTGCAGCTCACCTGCTCAAACCAAACGGTGAATTAGTATCGATTACTCCCCGCAGCTTTTGCAATGGTTTATACTTTCGAGATTTCCGCAAAGTATTCCTTCAAATGATGGCTTTACGCCAAGTACACATCTTTGAATCCCGACAGTTGCCATTTCGCGATGATGCGGTGCTGCAAGAAACTATTATTGTGCGCGCCACCAAACAAATAGAACAGCCAGATACTGTACTAATTACCTCAAGCAGCAGCGGGGGCGACGACCTGGTTTTGTCTCACCAACTGCCCTATACCGCCCTAATGAATCCCCAAGATTCCGAGCAATTTATTCGGATTTTACCGGATTCTGTCAGCCAGAAAGTAGTCGAGCAAATAGCTCAATTTACTTGCACCCTAGAGGAATTAGGCTTAACAGTTTCTACCGGAAAAGTTGTAGATTTTCGTGTTCGCTCTGATTGGCGGCTAAAACCTGAAAACGGTACAGTTCCGCTGATTTATCCCGCACACTTCTCGGCTGGCGGTGTTGAATATCCCACAGCAACGAGAAAGCATCAAGCTTTAGCTGTCACGGAAAAAACTGCTGCACTCCTCGTACCTAACGAACATTATGTTTTGAGCAAGCGCTTCTCGTCAAAGGAAGAGAAAAAGCGAATTGTTGCAGTTGTCTGGGATGCCAATAAAATTAATAGTTCTCGCGTGGGTTTTGAGAACCATTTGAATTACTTTCACCAACATGGACGCGGATTAGACCTCACCCTGGCGCGGGGATTGGCCGTTTATCTAAATTCGAGTTTGGTAGATGCGTTTTTCCGACTGTTCAACGGACACACTCAAGTTAATGCTACGGATTTACGCAATTTGAAGTATCCTACTGTAGAGCAATTACTTTTACTTGGCGCTCAAATAAGAGAAATATTTCCTACACAGCGGGAGCTCGATCAACTTGTCGAGACACAACTGTTTAACGATCCGAATCCGTTAGAAAATAGCCCAATGACAATCAAGAACCGTATTGATGAATCTCTAGAAATACTTGCAGCGCTGGGTTTTCCAAAAGGTCAGCTTAACGAACGTTCCGCTTTAACCCTTCTGGCTTTGCTTGACCTCAAGCCAAAGGATGCTTGGGGATTGGCAAAATCTCCACTTCGGGGAATCACACCAATTATGGAATTTATGGAGCAGGAATACGGTAAAAAGTATGCGCCAAATACGCTGGAAACTGTGCGCCACCAGACGGTGCATCAATTTCTAGATGCAGGCTTAATTGTTGTTAATCCTGACAGTCCCAAACGTCCGCTGAAGAGTCCAAAAACGGCATATCAGATAGAAGAAAGTGCTTTGGAACTGCTGCGAACCTATGGTACTTATGATTGGGACAAGAATGTTCGCGCTTACCTCGTTCATTTTAACGGAGAAAAATTTTTGCAGGGTTATTCAAAAAATAGAAATATTTGTGAGTCTGAATGATGCTAAAATGCACTATTTATATGGCTGCGGCTGGCATCGGAATGGCATATACTGTGATGCCAGGGGTTGAATTGACCGGAATTGTCGATCGCACTCAGTAAATCAAATAAGTAACTAGGTAAAATATCTCTGCAATGGAAAAAAAGCATAACGCTGGATTGTGGGTATCAGTATTATACTTCGCTCAAGGTCTCCCTTACACCGTCGTTAATTTAATGTCGGTGATTTTTTTGAAAGGTATGGGAACCAGCAACGAACTCATCGGCTTAACAAGTCTGTTGTCTTTTCCCTGGGTTTTAAAAGGTTTGTGGGGCCCAGTGGTTGATTTGTATTCAACTAAACGCAAATGGATTTTAACAACCGAAATCATTTGTGCTTTTCTGTTTGCTTTCCTAGCTTTTGGTGTATTAACGCCGGCCCCGATTATTATATCGCTTGTTATCTTTACGGCGATCGCCTTTGTGTCAGCTACTCACGACATCGCCATTGACGGATTTTATTTAAACACTCTAAATAAAGACCAACAAGCACTATTTGTCGGGGTTCGCAACACGGCTTATAGAGGTGCTGTCATTGCCGGTAGCGGTTTATTGGTGTTCTTAGCGGGGAAACTGGCAGAACAGCATTTAGTCACCGGAAATACAGGCGACACCAAAATATATCAAAACATTCCGCTGTCACTTTTCGGTTCGGATTTTAGCGTGTCGGCGCTTAACTACGGATGGGCGACAGCCTTTGGCATTTGTGCGATTATATTTGTGCTGATATATCTTTTTCAGCGGTGGTATCTTCCCTATCCTCGAAATTACGAGCTGGAATCCGACACCCCCCAACAAACAACCAGCTTTATCGAAGCCTTTAAAACTTATTTCCAGCAAGATAAAATAGGTTGGATTGTTACTTATGTCTTAATTTTTAGGTTAGGCGATGCCTTGACATTTAAAATGGCTCCGCCCTTTTTAATGGATAAGGTGGAGAAAGGAGGATTAGCAGTTTCTACATCGGACATGGGTCTGTTATCGGGTACGATCGGGGTAATATTTCTGTTAATAGGAGGGTTGCTGGGCGGCTATTTGATTGCGAAACAAGGGCTGAAAAAATGGATGTGGCCGACGGCAATTCTGCAAAATTCGACTAACGTGCTGTATTGGCTGTTGGCAATCAATCAACCGGGGATTGAATGGGCTTATGCCGTAAATTCGATCGAGCAATTTACTTACGGACTTGGCGTAGCTGCCTATACAGTGTTCTTGATGCGGACTGTCCGCCCTGAATATGAAGCATCTCACTATGCAATTACAACGGCTTTTATGGCAGCAGGAGTGCTGATTCCGGGCGTTTTTAGCGGCTACTTGCAGGCGAATCTCGGCTATCAAAATTATTTTTTGATGAGCGCGCTGGCTGTGATTCCCGGTATGCTGACCATTTTCTTTCTGCCCCTAGAAGATGAGAAAAAATTGGCATCCATGCCCAGACCTGGACTTGACGATTTCGATTAATATCAAGTCCGGTCGCTATAATTATCAGGTTCCGGCGGGGCTGGTTTACCAATGTCTGCACTTTTTTTTCGAGATTTCGGTGAACCCGCCCTTGGAGGAATATTGATGTTTTTAATCATGGAAGAGTATAAATTGTGCGTATTTGTTTTCCTAAAATAAAATAAGGACACAACATTGTTGTATCCCTACCCAATATCTGTATTGCCAGCAGCCAACTAAATCGCAATAAAATCACTAGCTGTTAGCGGACTACTTGGAATGCCAGGAATACTGGCAAGAACTTCGCCGTTACTGGCAATTTCGATCGTCGTTATAAAATCGCCTGGAGTAACTCTCAATTGGTTGAAGCTCAAACCTCCGCTCAAACCGATTAAATCTTGACCTTTTTGAAAGTCTACCAGTGTATCTGTACCGGCGCCTAGTCCTAACACCAATACGTCGCGTCCAGCGCCACCAATTAAGAGATCCGCACCCGCTCCGCCAATGAGCGTATCGTCTCCTTCTCCCCCGCTCAAATTGTCATCCCCTTTGCCGCCTAATAGCAGGTCGTTGCCGCTGCTACCGCTGATAATATCGTTGCCTTTGTTGCCGCTGAGAGTGTCGTTTCCCCCATTGCCAGTGATAATATCGTCCCCTCCAAAACCTGATGCTGTATTGTTGGCATCGTCGCCGACTAAATTATTAATTTGGGATGGATCTAGAGCAGTTTGCATTGCTGCAACGTTTGCTAAAAATGAGGCTCCCGGAGTGGTTCTTAATTGCTCTAAACTGCTGCGCGATTCCAGCGATGTTCCCAAGGCCGGCAGTGCAAAGTCTAAGCCAGCTAACAGCTCTAAATAATCTGAATCGGTAAAAGTGAAATCAGGGCGGCTCAACTGGTCTACAGAGATTTCTGTCTGAGTCAAGCCGGGAGGTGGAGAAGTTAACAAACCGCTTTGCGTGTGCTTTTCCAAGACAAGTAGCGGGTTGATAATGGGGTTAGTAAATGTTTGAAGAACTACTTTTCCTGGGAGAAAAGCTTCTCCTCCCAAACTCACAAAATCGCCGCTAACTATGTAGTGAGTTACATTTTTTCCGGCGCCGACTTTCTGCTTAAATGAATTGACTGTACTCTGAGCAACTCCGGGAGAATTGAAGGTGACAACATCTCCAATAGTAGATGTAAATTCGGTGGCGGCTAGTTGCGTTATGGCGCCGCCCAAGCTGTGTCCGAGAAGGTCGGGTGGCAAGCGGCTGGGGTTTTTGGCTGTATCTTGACTGATTTGGGTCAGCCAATTTCCTAATGCTTGTTTGTTGGCTTCAAATTGGTTGAAACCGGTGCCGCGCGGGTCTGCGTTGGCAATATCATCTACGGGCGAGTCGGTGCCGCGAAATACCAAAACTGGCGGTTTGTCTGGGGTGGTGGAAATTAAGCCGATCGCGTGAAATCCAGTTCCGGGATCGTCAAAGGTGCGATCGATTTGGTAGCCAGCAGCCGCCAAACCAGTTTGAACTAAAGTTTGAGACTGGGGGTTGTTATCTATGTAAACAAGTTGCTTGGCTATAGTTTCGTAAGCGGCGGGGGAGGATGGCATATTTTTTTATTTCCTGTCGTTTGATGGGGAATTGATTTTTAAGTTAGTTAACTCATTGTAGATTAAGTGACGCTTATTAAAAAAATTAGTTTCTCATATCGCCCTGCTTTTTAGGTTCGGCTTAGCCAACAATCTTTTTAATAAAAAACAATTTAGCTACAAAACCAGCCCAGCTTTGTAGGGGCGGGGTTAGCCAACAATCCCTTTGATAAAAAACAAGTTTGGTACTAAAGTCGCCCAGCTTTCCCGCCACCCAAACTACCCAATTTTCTAGCACTAAAGCTATACAAAATCTACCCTAGTAAGATCGCTGGCAACTACGCCTCTGAGAGTAGCAAGAATTTCCCCAGTAATCGGGATACTAATTAAAGCTCCGTCAACACCTTGGGTTACTATAACTTGAGGAAAAGTTAGACCCCTCGACAGTGTAATTAAATCTTCACTATCTTGAAAATCTAAAATCACATCTGCTCCGCCGCCGGATTCCAATACAAAGCGATCGCGCCCCGCACCACCAATTAAAAAATCGTTGCCAAACTCACCGGAAATCAAATCATTTCCGTCGCCACCCTCCAAATAATCGTTATCTCTGCCGCCGTACAAGAAATCGTCGCCATCACCACCGATGATGCTGTCATTACCTCGATTGCCTCTGAGAGTATCGTTACCGCGATTGCCGATAACTGTATCCTCTCCAGGGCCGCCGGTAGCAGTATTGTTGCGATCGTCCCCTGATAAATAATTCGGTTGTAAGGGAGCTAAACCGTACTGCATTTGTCTGATTAACTGCACAAAAGAAAATTCTGGTGCTGTTCTCAAACTCTCTGCACCGCCTCTGGTTCTGATTGGGATTGACACATTGGCCAGGGGAAAATTTAGGGCAGCGATAAATTCGTTAAAATCCGAGTCGTTGTTATAAGTAAATTCGGGACTGTTTAATTGTTCTACGGAAATTTGCCTCTGCAAAAAACCCACGGGCGGAGTAGTTAACAAATTTTCACTTCGATGTTTGGCCAAAACAGTTAAGGGATTAATACTCGGGTCTGTAAAACTTTGGATAAATACTTTACCTGGGATAAATGCTTCGCCAAACAAGCTGACTACATCTCCGCTGACAATGTAGTGAGTGACATTTTTGTTGCCTGCCCTGCTGAGATTTCTCCGAAAAGTGTTGAATGTACTCGCTGAGACTCCCGGAGAGTTGAAAGTAAAGATATCTCCGGTCAGAGATGTGTATTCGGTTGCTACAATTTGAGCGACTGCTCCGCCCCAACTGTGCCCGATGACATCGGGCAATAATTTGTTGGGGTTTTTACCAGTATTTTGCCCGATTTCTGTGAGCCAATTTTTGATATTATCTTTGTTCTTTTCAAATTCAGGTAAACCAATGTCCCGCGAGTCGGAAAAGATAGCGTCGCCGTCGATGAAGTCTGTACCTTTAAATACGAGGGCGGGCGGGTTTTCGGGATTGGATGAACCGAACCCGATCGCATAAAAGTTTGTTTCGGGGTCGTCAAATATGCGATCGATATAGTAGCCATTAGTATCTAGGAAACTCGAAACTTCATTTTGCGCGCTCGGCTTTTGATTCAAAAAAACAATTGATTTAGCCAGAGCTTCATAAACAGCAGGCGAGGCACTCATAATATTATATTTTCTGTTTGTTGGTATTTGCGATCGCTCTCTTCTTGAGCTGATTGTCCAATGGTAGCCATTATAGCTGACAAGATTTTATGGTACACTTGATAATATCAACTCAAGAATTAAGTTTTTGCGGTTATGGGTATCATTCGTCAATACATTGCTCCATTGATAGCGGTATTAGTATTTTTCGCGGCTCTGGTAGCAGTCAGTGCTCGCATCTTTTTGCCTGGTGACATGGCTGCCCCGGCACCGATTGAGGAAGCGATCCCCCAAAAGCAAGCGGCAGTAGTCAATCCAATTTTCTTGGGGCTAAATGAGGCCGCTCTCCGTGTCCGCTGAGCTGATGTCTGCTCAACTAATACCGGGTTACTGGCTGCGATCGGGATCCGGACTCGATCGGGCAAAACTGGTAAAGTTTATGCACCGGACATATCAAGAGCTTTACCCGGATGGGGAATTGGGACATTTGGCTCAAACTGTCGAGCAGTATTTTTCTAACCAGACGCCGGTTTGGTGGGTAGAGTGCCAGAAAAACAGCCAGGAAGAGGCAGAAATTTTGCCGATGCTTCCCTCGCAGCATCTCAATCCCCAATCTCAAGTCCAAAATCTGACATCGGTTGTGGGATGTTTGTGGTTGGGAAATTCGATCGACCAAACCACAGGAGCCCGCCACGCTCACATTTTTTTGCTCTACGTAGCACCGGAACACCGCCGTCTGGGGATCGGTGCAGCTTTAGTTATTCATGCTGAAAACTGGGCGCGGGAAAGGGGCGATCGGCAAATTGGTTTGCAAGTATTTCTGAGCAATCAGCCGGCGGTGAATCTCTATCAAAAATTAGGCTATCAAAGTCATTCCGTCTCGATGCTCAAGTCTCTTTGAAAAATAAATTCTAGTGGTTTGGAATCAGGGCTAAAGTCCTGATTCATCCAAATTATGAGGACTGAATTCCTCACTACCAACTTAAGTAACAGCAGAGATATTCGTTTGTAGTAACTCATATGTTGCACCATTCTCAATTAGCCTTTTATGAACAGGCTTTCTGGCCTGTTCCACAAAAGATAAATTTTCTTGTGGAACAGGCCCAAAAGCCTGTTGCTGACAATGGTGCAATATCTCAGTAGTAAGGTACTGCGCGCGCACCCTACAATTATTGACTGCTGACTGCTGACTGCTGACTGAGTTGCTTAGGAGCATCCTCTGTGCGGTAAAGTTTTTTTATGAACAATAACGACTACCCCAACGCCCTTGATACTGATACGGAACTGGAAAGCCCTTTGGATCAATTTGACGAATCCGAACCCCCGCTGCCAGATCCCGAGGAAATGCTGCCTTTGCTGGAATCCCCGGAACCTCAGCACCGGATGATTGCGGCGCGGGCTTTTTGCGAACTGCAAGACGATCGAGCAATTTCGCATTTAATTAATTTGTTGAGAGACGGTTGCCCCTTGGTGCGGGTGAGCGCGGCTTATGGTTTGGGGCGAAATCCGAGTCCCGATGCTGTGGAACCGCTGATTCTTCAGCTCAACCGCGATTGGAACGGTTACGTTCGCAAAGGGGTAGTTTGGGCTTTGGGAAATTGCAGAGATCAGCGCGCTTTGCCATCTTTAATTGATGCTCTGAAAACAGATATTTCGGCGGTGCGTTTGTGGGCGGCGAGTTCTCTGGGTCAAATGGCAAAGGTTGGTTACTATGTGCTGATTGCTGCGATTCCGCCGTTGATTGAAGCGCTGCGGGGAGATGCTGTATCTGCTGTGCGGAGCAACTGCGCTTGGGCGATCGGGCAACTGGCCCGCGAATTGCCGAATAATATAGTGTACGCTGGGGCGATCGACGGTTTGATTGAAGCTTTAGAAGAAGATGAAGATATGGGCGTGAGGGAAGATGCTAAATCTTCACTTTTGCGAGTTGGCGACCCGCGCGGATTGCAGATTATTGAAGACTTAGAAATGGAAGGACTTTTGTGATTTAAACGCCCCTATTACCAATTACCATTACTAATTATGCCTTTCATCAGTGCTAAAACAGATTTTGGTTTCAAAAAAATTTTTGGTTCGCCCCAGAGCAAAGACATTTTGATTAGCTTCCTCAATGCGATGCTCTATGACGCACAGCCAACCATTGAAGACTTAGAAATTATTGACCTTTACGCCGCGCCGAGCGTTACTGGATTAAAAGACACTTACCTGGATGTTAAAGCCAAAATTACAGGCAACAAAACTGTGATTATCGAAATGCAGGTAATAAATGTAGAAGCTTTTACTAAACGGGTAGTGTACAATGCCGCCAAAACCTACGCAACTCAACTCAGACCCAGGGAAGGATACTCGAAATTAAATCCTCTCATTGCTTTAACAATTACCGATTTTATTCTATTTGAAAATACCGAAAAGTTTCTCACCCATTTTGTATTTAAAGAACTAGAAGAAAACTTCGAGTATTATAACAGAGAAATCGAATTAGTGTTTGTCGAACTGCCCAAGTTTAACAAAGAACTGGAACAAGTCGAAAACATAATTCAAAGCTGGATTTATTTTATCAAAAATGCTCCCCTCTTCGATGAAATTCCTGAAAAATTTGCATCAATTCCCGAAATTCAAACAGCTTTTTCCATCGCCAGCCGAAGTAATTTAACCCTTAAGGAATTAGAGGAAGTGGAAAAGCGGGAAATGTTTTTTGAAGACCAGCGCGGTGCTATTATTAAAAGCCGCAAAGAAGGCATAATTGAGGGGCAAACAGCATTAATTCTGCGTCAAATCGCGCGGCGAACTGGTGAAATTTCGCCGGAAATCCAAACTCGCATCCAGCAGCTATCTCTCGAACAATTAGATGATTTAGGAGAAATCGTGTTAGATTTTACCAGTCAAGAGGATTTGATAGCTTGGCTGGAATCCGTGTCAGCATGAATTTATAAATTTTTCACTTCTGATACTAAATCCGGCTTTAATACCCCTTCATTCTTTATTCGCCGCAGGCGGACGGTGTTTGTGTACTAGCGATTTCAACCGCCTAGTTCCTAATCTAATAGGTCGGGTTCCCGGCGCACTATCATGTCATAAAGCGGTTGAAAGCTAAACCATCCCATACGGTGAGACCCTACTTGTTGCTGTGTCAAACGCGCACATTCTGGCTTGATGAGAATTGGTTTTCCCGCTGCTTCTGCCATTAACTGCGCTTGACAAGAACGTTCCATTGAAATAAACCACCAAGCCGCTTCATCTACTGTTTGACCTACTGTTAATAGTCCGTGATTTTGTAAAATAATAGCTTTTTTCTCACCTAAAGTTTTGGCGATGCGTTTAGCTTCTTCGATTTCCAAAACAACTCCGGTGTAATCGTCAAATAAAGCTTGGTCTTCATAAAAAGAACAAGCATCTTGCGTCAGCGGGTCAAGCACGCGACCCAAACTCGACCAACTTTTGCCGTAGGGAGAATGAGCGTGGGCTGCTGCGATTACGTCGGGGCGGGCGCTGTGCACTTGGGAATGAATGGCAAATGCTGCTTCGTTTACGGGTTTATTTCCTTCAACAACTTCGCCTTTGTGGTTGACTAAAATTAGGTCGCTGACTCGAATTAAACTAAAGTGCATTCCAAAAGAATTGACCCAAAAATGGTCGAGGTGTTCGGGGTCGCGGACGGTGATGTGTCCGGCAATTCCTTCGCTGAATCCGAAGCGGGCAAATAATCGGAATGCGGCGGCTAAACGTTGTTTGCGGTGGCGGCGTTCTTCTTCAATTGAGTTGAATGTTGGGGGTTGAAAAGAGACTTTGGGGATTTTTATTGCAACCATATATTTTATTAGTGAAAAGACAGGAGGCAGAGCCTCCGAATCGGCATTCCCAGTCTGAGACTGGGAACAAGATAAATTTTGAATTGGGAAATTTGAATTGGGAAATTTGGGGCAGGCATCTTGCCTGCCCTACTCAACTGCGATTTCGCTGAGGCGCAAACCTGCGATGTTTTTGCAGTCGAAAGTGGCGTTATTGCCGGGGTGGCGCTCGATTAATTCGATAATTTGTCCGGCGGGGTTTTGCAGAAACCACTGGGTTAATGAGCCGTAGTCTAGAGGACGCTCTGATAGGGGTTTAAAGTTTTTATTTTGCCATATCGTAGCAGCATTCTGCACGTTTTCGACTCGAAGCGCGACGTGGTGAACTGCTGTTAATCCTCTTTCTTGCTGGAAGCGGTTTTTTTGGTCGCCGGCTGCGTGGGGCGCATCTAATACTACTAAGCCGCCCGCTGGCATTAATAAAGTCATTAAATGCAGCCACAAATCGGAGGGAACGTTAATATTTCCCGCACAAAAGTTAATCGGGAATAAGTCGGGGCCTTCAACTGTTTTGGCACCCAAGGGGTAAAAAGATTCGGCGTAGTTTTCGAGTTCGGTTCGGCTGGGAAATGTGATGACAAAGTGGTCGATCGCAACTTGTTCGTCGTACAGGTGTGTTTCAAACGTCCAGGCTGTTAAAAATTCGGGAGTGATAAATTTGGGGTTGAATTCCAGCAACCCTTTTTTTTCGATGAAAGGTGAGTCAAAATGGCCCTCAAGGTTGCGATCGAACTTTAGGGTTTTTAGATTCAAGTTTTTCATGTATCTCACCCAATGTTAACTCAGCAAAAGTGTGAATTTTGTCTAGAAGCTGAAGTGGATGCACATTTGGTGCGCCTTAATTCAAAAATAACACAAAATTTAATACTGGCAAGTCTAGATCGAGTTCATTGGCCGATCGCGTTCCCGGCCAACCACGCCGTAGTCCAAGCACTTTGGAAGTTGAAACCGCCCGTCACGCCGTCGATATCCAAGATTTCGCCAGCAAAGAAAAGTCCGGGACAGCGGCGGCTTTCCATTGTCTTGAAATCGACTTCTTTGAGGTTGACACCGCCGCAGGTGACGAATTCTTCCTTAAATGCCCCTTTTCCGGCAATCTGATATTCGCCTTGAACGAGTTCTTGCAGGAGGCGATCGATCCCTTTATTCGATAAGTCGGCCCAGCGTTTTTGCTCATCAATGCCGATCGAACTTGTCAAGCGTTCCCAGAGGCGGCGCGGCACCGGAAACGGACAGCTAGAGACAATCAATCGGTGCGACAGCTGCGACTTAACCGCTAGCAGTTGCTGTCGCAAAACTTCCGCATTGTACTGGGGAAGCCAATTAATCAGGACAGATGTTTTATAATGGCGATCGTGCAAAAATCTCGCACCCCAAGCCGAAAGTTTGAGGACAGCGGGCCCACTTAAACCCCAGTGAGTAATTAGCAAAGGCCCGCTTTGTTCTAATTTAGCTCCCGGCAATTTCACCTTAGCATTAGGAACAGAAATTCCGGCTAATTCTTTGATTCTGCTGTCGGAAATATTAAAAGTAAATAGAGAAGGAACGGGCTGTTCTACAGTATTACCTAACTCTTTTGCCCACTTATAACCCGAAGGATTGCTGCCTGTAGCGAGAAGAATGCGATCGCACTTAAAACTCTCCCCCGACTTCAACTCAATTTCAAACCTAGGGGCGGTGTCCCCCTGTTCGCTCTCTGATGTATTCCCTGTTAATTTCTTTACTGAAACTACTGCATCGCCCGTGCGAATTTTTACGCCTGCATCCTCAGCAGCGCGAATCAAACAGTTAACAATGGTCCCCGAATCGTCTGTGGTCGGAAACATTCGCCCGTCTTCTTCGGTTTTCAACTTCACACCGTGACCAGCAAACCATTCTACAGTATCGCGGGGTTGAAATCGAGTAAAAGCACCGCGCAGAGCTTTCCCTCCTCTGGGGTAATTCTGCACTAAAACACCGGGGTCAAAACAAGCGTGAGTCACATTGCAGCGCCCGCCGCCAGAGATGCGAACTTTTGCCAGGAGTTGCCGGCCAGCTTCTAGTAAAGTGACGCGGGCCTGCGGGTAGGTTTTGGCACAGGTAATTGCACTAAAAAAACCTGCTGCACCGCCACCGATAACTGTAATTTTGAGCATTCGATCGGACAAATTTTTTCTCGCTTATTCTGGTTCAAAATCGGATTTTGCCGCCCCGCAAGTGGGACAAACCCAATCGTCGGGGATATCTTCAAAGGCAGTGCCGGGAGCTATGTCCCCGTCGGGGTCGCCTAGTTCGGGATCGTAGACGTAATTGCAAACTGTACAAACGTATTTTTGCATTTCCTTAACTTAATTTTATATGGTAAGCCTATTGATTGTACTTGACAACCCAACTTAGTGCAATACCACTTTCAAAAAGTAATGCGACTTTCGGCACTTTTCAAATTATTAAAAATTAAGTTTTCCAAAATTATAAAATCTAAAATTTAATTACTGGAGTTTAGACTAAACAGCTATTAAATCGCGATCGTCACTGCACTCACCAACGGCAACGGTCGCTGGTGATAAG
>NZ_JAUBSB010000045.1:0-50449 GCF_036702135.1 Microcoleus sp. LAD1_D3
TTGCACACGCGGAGCGTTCAAACCATTCAAAGTCTTTCTCTGTCGAGGTTTTAGGCTTTTTCGGCAAGCCCTAATTAGGACGGGCTCTCCGGCCCATCCCACAAGAAAAAATACAGCATATTCCATGTAGATGTAGAGCGCGATCTACCGGGTTTCGAGCAACAGAATCAGTAATGATGCGAGAACTCCTAAAAACCAGGTTTTGCGCGGCGTACTTCATAAAGCTGGAATACGCTGTATCACTCATCAAGCTGCCGTAGTCTCACTACTTCAAATTAGCAGGAGGATTTTCAGGTACAACCCAGTAGTAGACTGTTCTGCCGTCCACTTTTACTACCTGCTCAGGTTTCCACTCGCCCATATCGAATTCATGGGACACAATGCGCGTACCTGGTTTTAATTCACTGAGTAATTTGGGGCGCAGTTTTACGTTAAGTTCTGGCAGTAGGTAAAGCGTGACAACTGTTGCCTCACTGAAGTCTGTTTGGAATAAATCTTGCTGACGAAACTCGACACGATCGGTCACGCCAGCCTTTTTGGCGTTCTCGTTAGCTTCTCGAATGCGTTCTGGGTTGATGTCAATACCAATGCCCCGCGCGCCAACCTTTTGAGCGGCTGCAATCACAATCCTACCGTCGCCACTACCTAGGTCGTAAACCACGTCATTGGCTTGCACGTTTGCCAGCCGCAGCATTTCATTCACAACCGGTACAGGGGTTGGAACGTAAACGACATCGGGTTGACGGGTGGGAGCTTCTGTTGTGGGGCTAGGAGTCGCTTGAGCCAGATCAGAAACAGAATTAGTTGGGGATGTGGCAGCCGGAGTTGGAGCCACTGTCTCAAAGTTACGTTGTTCGGTACAGCCGATCGCAGCAAAACTGAGAATGCTAACGCCAACAAAGAGTGATTGCCTAATGGTTTTGAGTTGCATGATCGTAAATCTCCAAAAAAAGTTGCTATGTAGTATGACGGGCAAAGGGAATACCCAGTAGAACAACGATGACCCCTGCGATCGCGCCGACGCCTGTATAGACCAGGCTGGAATAGAGCAAATAGCCACAAATGGCGCAGAACACTATGGGAATGATCGGGTAAAGCGGTACGCTAAACGGGCGGAGTCGATCGGGTTCTCGAATGCGTAAAACAATTAACGACAGGGTGCTGATCAAAAAGAAAAACCAGAAGATGGGCGCAGTGTAGTCCACCATTGTTTCAAATCCTTTGCGGGTGAAGGTTCCCAGCCCAATCAGCGTCAGGGCGATCGCACCTTGCAATAAATAAGCGGTTGTCGGCGAACTCGGATGCGGGTGCCAGCGTCCCAACCAGCGAAACGCAGACCTATCCTGCCCCAGAGCAAAGCTGCTGCGTGCCCCCGTAAAGATGCTGGCGTTGATCGACCCCAGCGTGGCGGTCACAACCACTAAACTCACAAACGCGGCTCCCGGTTCACCCAGCACTCGCCGCAGTAAATCTGATGCAACGGCTTGAGAGTCGGCCATGCCTGCGATACCCAATCCCCGCAGATATGCCAGATTAATCAGCACATAAAGTCCTGTAATGATGCCAATGCTCCAGAGGAACGATCGCACAATATTGCGCTGTGGGTTGTGAATTTCGGCAGAAATGTAAGCAGCTTCATTCCAACCACCATAGGACAGCAGCACGAAGACCAGCGCTAAGCCCCAGGAAGAGGTAGGGGAGGCATTCGAGGAAAGGGGCCCGACGGCAGGAGGGGAGGAGGCCAGACCAACTACGATGACCAGCAGTAAGCCTAAAACGAGTATCACCGCTAGCCAGTTCTGGAGGCCTTTACTCTGGCGCAGTCCAATGATGTTCAGCATTGTGAGCAGGGCGATCGCGAGTGCTGCGTAAATTGCAGGCGAGTAGCCACCTAGTCGAAATAGCTGAGAGGCATAGTCGCCAAACACAAATGCCAGCAGCGCGATCGATCCAGTCTGAATCACGGTCATGCGTGCCCAGGCAAATAAAACTGCGATCGGTTGCCCAAATGCCCGTTTCAGGTAGTAGTAGTTGCCGCCGACATGGGGATATGTCGTTGCCAATTCCGCGTAGCAAAGTGCCCCCAGCAATGACACCACACCGCCTATCAGCCATACTCCTATGACACCACCAACCGTTCCGGTATTAGCAGCGACCAGAGCAGGGGTTTCAAAAATGCCTGCGCCGATTACTAGCCCGACAATCAAGGCGATCGCATCAATTAAAGTAATAGAGGGTTTTGGAGTCCCTGTTAGGGATTCGTTACGTTCTACCAGTGCAGTGTTCTCTAATCTATCCACAGTTTTAGCTTCTCAACGAGTAGAATTTTTAACGACACCCAGGCGTAAAGCAATTTCCGTTTTGCCCAAAAATCCAACGCCCACTCAGAAGAATTAAAATTCCTACGATACCAGAAATTAAAAAGAGTTGCTGGAAACGTGAACTGTTCATCCTTAAAAATCTATTTAGGAGAGGGTTGACAATCAAGGTCTACTCTTAGCGTCAACAGCAAATGTGACTCAAAGGTGACAATCCCCACATTTTTCCAATTAATTACTCAGAACAGGCTCCCATGCTTCGATTGTTTGCAGGATAATCAAACCAGAACGAACCATTGCTTGCAGTTGAGGTAGTATCTACCAAATCCGCGTCACTCCTGAAATCAATAGATGAGCGCTTCGATCGCCAATCAGACAACCGCACAGATAATCCAGAAACTGCACTCAGCCTTTTGTAAGATGATCGGCTCTACACGATCTTGCACAATAGCAATCATGTTGTTGAATGGTCAATACTCCGGACAGTTTTTGGAACGAGACTACAATCTTTACAGCGCAAGGATCATAAATAAAGTCCAATTAAATGCAACGAGCGGGGTGGAGCTGACATTGATTTAATTATCCACAGTGGCTCAAAGTCCTACAGAATAAGCCATTGGGCCATATGAAAACAGTCCGGACTATTGTGAATGGTTAGAACCACTGGATTGCTAGATCGGGGCTTGGTATTGTCGGCAAATTTTCGGCTTAAAAGTGATTAAACGACGATCGATCGTGTCTACAAGAAAAAGTGATTTGAACAAGTGGATAAGCGGTGTTAGCTCTTTTCTTTGATTCACAAAAAAAACTGATGGCAATTGGAGCATAGCTCAAAAGTAATTAGTAGGTAAAAAGGCATGAAACGAACAAACATTCTTAAAAGTGGACTAATGTTCAGCATCATGGGTCTAGTTGGCTGCAGTTCTCCCCAGACGCAGGTGCGCGAAACACCGGCTTCTGTCCAAATCAGTAGTGAAGCGCAACAGGCACAAACTAATCAAACTGCCCAGCCAGCCAGTTGCAAATTGGTAGAAAACGGGTTTGGTCCGCAGGGGCAGGTGAGTGTACGGGTGGAGGAAGTGGTGACAGGGCTGGATGTTCCCTGGGGGATTGCCTTCTTACCAAACCGCGATCTGCTTGTTTCTGAACGATCGGGACGGGTGCGGCTAGTGCAAAATGGCAAGCTGCGCCCCCAAGCGATCGCCACCATCAATGTTAGCGATCGCGGTGAAGGTGGATTACTGGGCATTGCCGCTCATCCCGATTTTGCCAATAAGCGATTCTTTTATGTGTATTTCACTGCCAACCAAAATGGCACTCCAGTGAATCGTGTGGAACGCTGGCAGTTGTCCCAGGATGGGGTGAGTGCAACCCGCGATCGCACCATTGTTGACAATATTCCGGTTGCTCAATTCCACAACGGCGGACGGATTCGGTTTGGTCCCGATGGGATGCTTTATATTGGCACCGGAGACGCCAGAGATCCAAACCTTTCTCAGAATGTCAAAAGTCTTGCAGGCAAGATTTTGCGCGTCACCCCTGATGGCCAGGTGCCCGCTGATAATCCCTTCCCAGGAAATCCAGTTTATATCCTGGGGATTCGCAATACTCAGGGGTTTGATTGGGTGAATGTATCGACTCTGTGGGTCAGCGATCATGGCCCCAGTGGCGAGTTAGGGCGATCGGGACACGATAAAGTCAGTGTTGCCAAGGCAGGTGATAATTTGGGCTGGCCCACTATCTACCGCTGTGAATCACAGCAAGGATTGGTAACTCCTGCGATCGTGTGGCAGCAGGCATTACCCCCCGGAGGAGCCACCATCTACACAGGCAATGCGATTCCTGAATGGAAAGGCAACCTCATAGTTGCAGGACTGCGGGCAGAGCAATTGCAGCGAATCGTCATTGATCCTCGATCGGGTCAGGTGCAGCAGCATGAAGTTTATTTGCAGGGGCAGCAGGGACGGCTCAGAGAAGCGATTATGGGCCCCGATGGGGAATTGTATGTGACCACCAGTAATTGTGATGGTCGCGGCAGTTGCCCACCAGAACAGGACAAGATTCTTCGGATTACTCGCTGAGTCTGTTTTTGAACCTGTCACCTTCTGATCACTTTTGGGCTTCAAATTGAAAACAGGTAGAGAATCACGATCGCTCGATCGATTGCTTTACCTGTTCTTTTATGAGTTGAATGGGTAATTCTAATGCTGGATCTCTGGTACAAAAATGCCATCATCTATTGCATCGATGTCAAAACCTTCATGGATGCCAATGGTGATGGCATTGGTGACTTTGCAGGCTTGACTGAGCGCGTTGATTATCTGTCTGGGTTGGGCGTTACCTGCATCTGGCTCATGCCTTTCTATCCATCTCCCAATAAAGATAATGGGTACGATGTGATGGATTACTACAGCATCGATCCTCGTTTAGGAACATTGGGAGATTTTGTTGCATTCACCCATAGGGCAGAAGAACGAGGAATTCGGGTTATTGTTGATTTGGTTGTCAACCATACATCTGATCAGCACCCCTGGTTTCAAGCAGCTTGTAGAGATAAAACTTCCAAATACTGGAACTACTACTTGTGGTCGAAAGAGAAACCGGAGGATTTGCTAGAAGGTATTATCTTCCCTGGTTTTCAGAAAGCGACGTGGGCATATCAACCAGAAGCAGAAGCCTATTATGCCCATCGGTTCTATGACCATCAGGCTGACTTGAATATTACTAATCCTGAAGTCAGGATAGAGATTCAAAAAATCATGGGCTTTTGGTTGATGTTGGGCGTATCTGGGTTTCGGATTGATGCTGCTCCCTATCTCATTGAACTGAGACAGGCTGATAACCTGTTTGAGCAAGTCGATGATCCTTACATCTACATTGATGAACTGCGGAATTTTCTTTCCTGGCGACGGGGAGATGCGATTTTGCTGGCAGAAGCCAATGAACCTCCCGAAGCACTATCCAGGTATTTTGGGGATGGCAACCGGATGCAAATGCTGTTTAACTTTTGGGGAAATCAACATTTAATGCTTGCCCTGGCACAGGAAACAGCAACTCCACTAATTGAAGCATTTAAAGAATTGCCAGATGTCCCCCCCATTGGGCAATGGGCAAACTTTATTCGCAATCATGATGAACTGTCGCTCGATCAACTCTCCAATGTTCAGCAAGACGAAATTGCAGGGGCATTTGCGCCCGATCGCGATCGAATGTGGATTTTCGATCGCGGTATCCGTCGTCGATTTGCTCCTATGGTCAACGGCGATCTTCAGCGACTGCGACTAACCTATAGTTTGCTGCTAACCCTACCAGGCACGCCAGTGATTAACTATGGCGAAGAATTGGGTATGGGTGATGACTTATCATTGAACGAGCGCGATCCGGCTCGGACACCAATGCAATGGTCGAGTGCGCCCAATGGTGGATTTTCGACGGCCGCGGCCGATCGACTCCTCCTTCCTGTTATTTCCGAAGGCGAATACAGCTACGAGCATTTGAATGTCAAGGTTCAACGTCGAAACCCTGACTCGTTGCTCAACTGGATGGAACGCGCCATCCGCGTGCGGAAGGAATGCCCAGAGTTTGGTTGGGGCGCATGGCAAATCTTGGAGGCAAATCACCCCAGTGTATTTGCCCATCGGTGTGAATGGCAGGGCAGGGTGGTTATTGCCGTACATAATCTGGCAGAAGCTGCCTGTACAGCAACATTGACACTGAAAGAAGATGCCAACAAATATTTGATTGATTTGTTTGAAGATCGGCCCGATGAGGCGATCGTGGATTCAGCTCATAAAATTCATCTCAAAGGCTACGGTTACCATTGGTTTCGCGTGGGCAACCAGCCTTTTTAACAGCTTTCCATACACAGCAAAGGAGTTAGACCCCCATCTTTTAAAAAGGTCAAGAAATACCAATCTTTCACCCTCAAACAAGCTGGATACAAGTTATTAGGAGCTAACCGCATCAAAATCGGTAAGCGCATCTATCAGTTCTGGAAAAGTCAAGAAATTATAAGCAGAGTTAAAACTGTTACCGTTAAACGGACTCCGCTGGGAGAAGTGTTTTTAGCTGTTGTAGTGCATGATGTGGCAGAACCTACATCGAAACTAAGTCAGGTAAAATTGCAGGTTTTGATTTTGGTTTGAAAACGTTTCTCACTATTTCTGATGCTACTCGAATTGAGTCTCCAGAATTTTTAAAAGCAGGACTACGATCAATCCAAGTTACTTCTAAAAAACTATCCAGAAAAGTCTAGGAGTTTGTTATGAAAAGGTTGTTGATGCATAGCCCGAGCGCTGTTGCTGTTCTCTGGATTGTAGGGTATTTGTCACTAACTCTATTTCCTCTGTTGGTGCTGTTACTGCATCCGGCTCCCTCTGGACGTGGATTCTGGACTGAGTTTTCGGTAGCACTGGGCTTTATTGGGTTGGCGATGATGGCGTTGCAATTTATCCTGACGGCCCGCGTCAATCGGATCGAAACCTCTTACGGGATTGATATCCTGCTGCAGTTTCATCGCTATACCTCACTGGTGGCATTTTTCATGGTGCTGGTACATCCAGTTATCTTATTTATTGCTCAACCGGAAACCCTGCAACTACTCAACTTTCCCCAGGCGCCCTGGCGGGCGCGGATGGCTGTCTTGGGTACACTGGCATTTCTGGCAATGGTGGTGACAACTATCTGGCGCAAACCACTAAAGATTCCCTACGAACCCTGGCGAGCCTCTCACACCATTCTGGCAGTGGTGGCAGTGGGGTTCGGCTTTGCACATGCCCTCGCTGTTGGCAATTATTTAAGCTTGTTCTGGAAAGCTGTGCTATGGGGAGGCATTATTCTCGTCTCGCTCTGGCTAATCATTTATGTGCGGTTGGTCAAACCCTGGTTGATGACTAAAAAGCCCTATGTGGTAGAGGAAGTGCTGCCACAACGGGGTGATGTCTGGACGCTGGCATTGCGTCCGCTGGGACATGAAGGCTTTACCTTTGAACCCGGTCAATTTGCCTGGTTGACGCTGAATATTACCCCGTTGAGTATGCGAGAACATCCGTTTTCGATGTCGTCTAGTGCCGATCGCGCCGATCGCATCGAGTTTGGTATCAAAGCGATCGGAGATTTCACCAAAGGCATCAAAGATGTTCAACCGGGAACGAGAGCGTATTTGGATGGGCCCTATGGGGTATTTACGACCGAGCGCTATTGGGACAGCGCTGGCTTTGTGCTGATTGCGGGTGGAGTGGGGATTACACCCATCTTCAGCATCCTGTTGACAGCGGCGGAACGAAAGGACGATCGCCCCTTTTTGCTCATCTACGCGGCTTCCTCCTGGGACGACCTGACCTATCAAGAAGAGCTAGATGCTTTAAAGGAAAAATTAGATCTATCGATCGTCTATGTGTTGCGAAAAGTTCATGACGATTGGGCAGGTGACACAGGTTATGTTGACCAAGCATTATTAGAAAAATACATTCCTCTTCATCGGGGCAGTCGGCATTACTTTGTCTGTGCGGCTCCGGTGATGATGGATGCAGTTGAGCGGGCGTTATTTGAACTAAATGTTCCCGTCACGAACGTTCACATGGAACACTTTGATTTAGCTTAATGGGGGGCTATGCGTTACAGTATCATGTTGCAACTGGTAGCAGGCACAACGCTCATTTTGTTGGGAGTTGCTGTTCTCTTTGCCTGGCTTCAAACTCGAATTGAGCCTATTGATCTTAGAGAAGACACAATTTCTAGTCCTTCTCATCAAAGGCACTAAATCCATGCTTATGATCGGCGGCACTCGATCTATTTCCCACTCGCGAATGGTGCAGCAATTTTTCGATCATCCGCTTAGTGCTTCATCCGGTAGCTGATCAATTTGCGGACATTTTCAATCGGCATTGCTAATTCTTGGGCGATCGCTGCTTCGACCTGACTGGTTTGGGTTACTGGAAACTCGTATTCCAGCTTCTTTAAAGTTGAGTCACTGGTGTTGACAAAAATAGTGGTAACACCCAGGCTGCGATCGATTTCTGCATTTATGCTCAAGATTGTTACTGGTAATCTCCGATTTAACTGTCTATCTGCCTGGAGTTTGTGCACAGAGTTAAAAGGACGGCTGAGAATTTGGGTCGCGATGAAGTTACCTGTAGTCCAGAATAAGGCTGCTACTAAAGGCAGGGGTACCCAGAATTCCCAGGCAGCGCGGTGTAGAAGTGGTAAAAAGCGAGGTAAAGCCATTGAAATGTTGGATTTTAGATTTAGATTGCTCGAAATAATCTGGAGAAACTACCAACATTTTAGTTAGCAACAGATTGGCATAAATCTTACCTGTGATGGAGGATTTTCCTAAATTTCTCCTCTACCATACATACAATTTGCCGAACAATGGTTAGACGGATGCGAATTCTCCTGGTAGAAGACGATGTAGATCAACTGGAGCCACTTCAAGCTGCTCTCTCTGAGGCAGGACATATTGTGGATGGTGTAGAAGATGGGGCGACAGCCCAGTGGATTTTATCGAAGCGGGACTACGATCTGTTGATCCTGGATTGGTTATTACCGGAGGTCAGTGGCTTAAGCTTATGCCAGCAATACCGCCGTCTGGGAAAAACGGCCCCAGTGTTGATGTTGACAGCCAAAGATGCGATTGTTGACAAAATTAGCGGTTTAGACGCTGGAGCAGATGATTATCTCATCAAACCTGCCGATGTGTTTGAACTGCTGGCACGGGTGCGGGCATTGGGGCGACGATCGCCACTTTGGAAAGGGGATACTTTACAGGTTGAAGATCTGACTCTACATCTATCAACGCTGACTATTGAACGGGGGGAGCAAAGTCTGCATTTATCGACTCGGGAATTTCTATTTCTAGAGTATCTGATGCGCCATCCTCGTCAGGTACTCTCCCGTAGCCAAATTGAACAAGCCTTGTGGCAGTGGGGCAGCGAACCGGAGAGTAATGCGATTACTGTCCTAGTGCGTCGTCTGCGGCAGCGATTGCAGATGATAGGTGCTGTCAGTTGGCTAGAAACCGTATATGGTATGGGATATCGCTTGAATCCAGATGTTTAATCGTAGCCGCCGCAATCTTGCCCACTGGTTTACGCTGTCGATGGGGACTATTCTCATCATTTTTGCAGGCATCATTTACTACCAGCGAGCGGTTAACAGCTTAGAAGAGAGCGATCGAATACTCTACAAAAAAGCAAGAGTCATGGCTGCCAATATTGACTATGGTTGGCGGCAGGGAAAAGAGCAAATCGATCTGAGTAAGGTTCCGATTCTGGGGAATTATTCTCCCCCCTCTGACAGTGAAGTGGTTTACGCTCGCTGGTATGCAGCGACTGGACAACTGCAACAGTTTTATGGGAGGCAGCCCTCGGATCAGATTCAGGTGATCGCGGCGTTTCAAACCATTGAGTCTCCCCCCGAGTGGCTGCGACAATTAACGCTTCCGGTTGACCACAACGGACGCACGATTGGCTACCTCCAGATTGCCATCCCGTTGACGGATGCTCAGAAAACACTGAGAGAGTTACTGATTGTGATGGTGGTAACAGTGCCCTTGACCCTGGGCACGATTAGTCTAGTAGGTTGGTTTTTAGGCGGATTGGCAATGCAACCCATTCAAAACGCCTATGCCCAAATGCAACGATTTACGTCTGATGCTTCCCACGAACTAAGGGCACCGCTTGCTACTATACTCAGCAATGCCCAAGTTGGCTTACTCAGCCCAGTCGATGCCGGCCAGCCTAAGCACTCTCGATTGGAAAAGATTGCTGAAACGGCTAAGTCGATGAATCGGTTGGTGACTGATCTCTTGTTTTTAGCACGACAGGCAGGACAGTTAGACCCAAACTCGCTTCAATCGATTCACTTGAATGACCTGTTGAAAGATACGATCGCCACTTCATCAATACAGGGTGTTGCCCAGCATTTAAGCCTACATTTAGAACTGCCAGAAGAGAGAGTTATCATCAAAGGGAATTCTGATTTATTAAAACAAGCTATCACTAATCTACTCACCAATGCCTGCAAATATACCTTACCTGAAGGAAAAGTGTGGCTGCGGTTATTGACTCAATCTCATCGCATTTTAATTCAAATAGAAGATAGGGGAATCGGCATTCCAGAGGCAGATTTGCCACACATTTTTGATCGATTTTACCGAGTTGATGAGGTACGAACACGGAAGAAAGGTGGCTCTGGATTAGGATTGGCGATCGCCCAGCAAATTGTGGAAGCTCACGGCGGACACCTAACGGTAAGTAGCGAGGTTGGGAAAGGTTCTCTGTTTCAAATAGAACTGCCCCTGTCATAGAAGATATCCTGCGGCTATAACGGGGACATCCAAGATTGTCACTCTTGAATCAGAGTTGCGATCGATTGTGTAGTTGCGGTTTCAACCGCCGAGGGTAAAGTGCGCGACTGTATTAACTTCCACAGCCGATCGCACTTTTGTCGATCTGTCGCTGTCGCGCACTCTACTCCCAAATCAATCTGAAACAATCAGATTTAATCTCAATTAGCAATTAGCAATTACTAATTACCAATTAGCAATTAGCAATTACTCTACAAGTAATTACCAATTACCAACTCTCAACTATTTATTCAACGCTTCGCGGGCGGCTACCGCTTCGTCGGGATGAATGTTCAAGCGGGTCAAATTAATTCGACCTTTATTGTCAATCTCTCGCACTTTGACAATCACTTCATCGTTGACAGCTAACTCATCTTCCACTTTCCCGACGCGGTAGTCCGCTAACTGGGAAATATGAATCATTCCTTCTTTTCCTGGCAAAATTTCCACAAAAGCGCCGATCGGAATAATTCGAGTTACGCGGCCGACATACACGTCTCCTGCATTCAACTTGCGCGTCATGCCTTGGACAATGTTGTAAGCCCGCTGAGCTTTTTCGCTGTCGTTGCCAGCAATTGTCACGGTTCCGTCGTCTTCGATGTCAATTTTGACACCGGTTTCTTCGGTGATGGCTTTGATCGTTTTGCCACCTGGCCCAATTACCAAACCGATAAATTCCGGATCGATTTTCAGGGTTAGCAAACGCGGTGCAAACGGCGACATTTCCTTGCGGGGAGTGTCGATGGTTGCCAGCATTCTTTCTAAAATTTGCAGTCTGGCCGGTTTGGCTTGGCGGATGGCATTGGCAATCACATCTAAGGGCAAACCTTTGATTTTCATGTCCATCTGCAAAGCGGTAATGCCGGTGTCGGTACCAGCTACTTTGAAGTCCATGTCGCCTAAAAAGTCTTCAATTGCCTGAATGTCAGTCAAAATTCGGACTTCATCGCCTTCTTTAATTAAGCCCATTGCCGCGCCGCTGACGGGTTGGGAAAGGGGAACGCCTGCATCCATTAATGCTAGCGTTGAGGCGCAAACTGAACCCATTGAGGTGGAACCGTCGGAAGAAAGGACTTCTGAAACTACGCGAATCACGTAGGGGAAATCTTCTTTGGATGGCAAAACCGGCAGCAAAGCGCGTTCTGCCAGGGCTCCGTGACCGATTTCTCGGCGTCCGGGCGATCGCATCGGCTTGGTTTCTCCCACAGAAAACGGCGGGAAATTGTAGTGGTGGAGGTAGCGTTTGTCTTGCTGCGGGTGCAAGTCGTCTCCTAAGTCTTGGGCGTCGCCTGGGGTTCCCAGGGTAGCAGCAGACAAGACTTGAGTCAACCCCCGATTAAACAACCCACTGCCGTGTACTCGCGAGGGCAGCACCCCTACGCGACAAGAAACTTGTCGCACCTCGTCTAGCTTGCGGCCGTCTACACGGACGCCATCTTCGAGGATTTGCTTACGCATCATTTTTTTGGTAACGTCTTTGAAAACGTTGCCGATCGTCTTGCTGTTGGCGCTGGCGGCTAGTTTTACCGGATCGTCTTCCGAGAGTTCGGCGATCACAGATTCGACTGCATTTGCCTTAACTTCGTCCAAAGCTGCATTCCGCTGGTTTTTGTCTTGTTCAAATTTAGACAAAATGATGCGGATTGGGGCTTCGGCGTGCTCGCGAATGAAGGTTTCCAGGGCCGAATCTTGCGATGGCCGTTCTTCTACCACCAAATCGATGCCCAATTCCGCCATAATTTCGCGCTGGGCTTGAATCAAGTCACAGGCTGCTTCGTAGCCGAAGTCGATCGCCTCGATGATATCCTGTTCGGGCAACTGGTTGGCACCGGCTTCTACCATGATTACTCCGTCAGGAGAACCAGCTACCACGAGATCCAACTCGCCTTCTCTGATTTCGCTGTAGGTGGGGTTGATGATGAAATCGTCCCCTACCAAACCGACTCGCACCGCCGCCATCGGCCCGTAAAACGGCATTTTCGCCAGCAGTATCGCCACCGAAGCCCCCGTCACCGCCAAAACGTCCGGTGGCACTTGTTCGTCCATCGAAACCGTTGTGGCTACAACTTGGATGTCATCTCGCAGCCAGCTTGGAAATAGGGGACGCAGCGGTCGATCGATCAAACGACCCGTGAGAGTCACTTTTTCGGGGGGACGCCCTTCCCGGCGCAAAAATCCACCGGGAATTTTACCGCCAGCGTAGAGTCTCTCTTCGTAATCCACCAACAGGGGCAGGAAATCAATTCCCTCTCTCCCCTGCGATCGAGTCGCTGTCACTAAAACCGCCGTGTCACCCGACTGAATCAAAACTGCACCGCCTGCTTGAGGCGCTAGTAAACCAATCTTCAGTCTAATATCCCGTCCATCGAAGGATATTGACTTGTCTATCTCTACCATGTAGCACTGCTTCCTTATCTACCACATTCTTTCTCTGTCGGGATCGTAACATTACCACAGGATGTTTGAGAGTCCGACGCCAAAAGACGGGGATAATTCGGTGTCGATCGACTGCTGGCCGCTCGACTGTAAGCATTTATACTCTTTAATGGTTTTTGGTATTGGGTGATCGATCGCCCAATACCTGAAATAGATGGTAGGATCAATTTTCATTTGTCTGTTGTCTGTTGTCTGTTGTCTGTTGACTGTTGACTGTTGACTGACTCATGAGTAATTCGGTGGTTAGTTAAAAAAATATTTTTTACAAAAAAACACTATTTCTGTAGTAAATTTGGCAAATTATAAAATTATAAGGGTTCAATAAAATGGCAATTTTACACGGCACTTGGCTGCTTGATGTCGAAAAAAGTGGCTTATTTATTTGGGGGGAAACTTGGCGAAAAATAGGAACCATCGAGATCATTGAATCGATAAATGTTCGCCATCCATTGGCAATGACCGAAGCTGAATTGAAGAGGTTCCTAACTTCCTTGCAGCAGTCGGGAAAACTGGATTGGCAATTACCGGAAACCGCAGCAACTCCACCGGAAAAAAGGCTAAAAACTAGGCGATCGACCAAAACTCAAAACGCAGCAGAAGTTCCCGCCCAAAACTCTTCACTTCAAAGGCAAGTTCGGGCGATCGCACTTCCCACCCAAATCTCAGAATCGAACGCAACCCTGATGCCGCAGCATTCAGCCGCAGCACTTGACGAATCTGTCCCTACCGAGGAAATTTACCTTTATCCCTGGCAAGTCGAGGGTTATTTTCTCAACCCTCAAGCAGCTTTTGTTTTCTTGCAATCACTGCCGCTTAATAGCACAGAACCAGACTCTTTTATCGGCTCAGATTTACGTTTTTGGTCTCATGTTGCTAGGTGGAGTTTGGATTTGTTGGCAAGATGCAAATTTTTGCCTGGATTGGAGAAACAGTCGGACGGTTCCGCTATTGCTAAATGGCAACCGTTGTTAGATAGTTCTACAGATCAACTCCGTCTCGCTACTTTCGTCAAGCAAATGCCGACGGCTTGCCGAACATATCAATCGAAGGAAGAAGTCCGATGGAAGTCGGAAGAAGGAAGTTCGGCAACGGATTTTGTAACGGATGTAACGGATGTAACGGATGGAAGTCCGATGGAAGTCGGAAGAAGGAAGAAGGAAGAAGGAAGAGGGGAAAAGGAAGAAGAATCCAGTCAATTGCCTTTAGCGGTGGATTTGCCGACGGGGGCCCAGGAATTGGTGTTAGGCTTTTTGAGCAGTATTGTAGATAGTCAAGTGCGATCGGCTGGTAGCTCTACTTTAGACATCAAAGCAGTTTCTCCTGTGCGCGACTGGCTGCAAGCTTTGCAGCAGGAATCTGGGATAGTTCAAGTAGAAACAACAGCATTGGAAAACTTGGCAACCAAGCTGAGTGCTTGGACTGCACCGCTGCAAAACCAATTATCTCAACAAAGTCAATTTCGCACTTGCTTTCAACTCATACCGCCGTCTCCTGGTAAAGCCAACTGGAATTTAAATTATTGCTTGCAAGCAGCAGATGAAAACGAATTTTTGGTAGATGCGACAACTGTTTGGAACAACTCAGTTGAGCGTTTGGCTTATGCGGGGCGGACAATAGAATTGCCTCAAGAAACTTTGCTCAGCGGCTTGGGTTTAGCCTCGAAACTTTATCCGTTAATTGAACCGAGTTTGCAAGCACAGCGGCCTCAATCTTGTCTTTTAAAACCGTTAGATGCTTACAATTTTATCAAGTCTGTGGCTTGGCGGTTTACTGATAGCGGATTGGGCGTAGTTTTGCCCCCTAGTTTGACAAAGACTGATGGTTGGGCGAGTCGTTTGGGTTTGAGTATTTTAGCCGAAACTCCGAAATTAAATCCTGCTAAGGGTGGAGTGGGATTGCAAAGTCTGCTAAATTTTAAGTGGGAATTGACGATCGGCGGACAGCGCATTTCTAAAGCAGAGTTTGACAGATTGATCGCGTTGAATTCGCCTTTGGTGGAAATTAACGGCGAGTGGGTGGAGTTGCGCGCGCCGGATGTGAAAGCGGCTCAAACTTTTTTTGCTAGTCGCAAAGAGCAAATGACTCTTTCTTTGGAAGATGCTTTGCGTTTGGCTTCGGGCGATTCTCAGATGATAGAGAAATTGCCTGTGGTGAATTTTGAGGCCACGGGTCAACTTCAGGAATTGTTGAATACTTTGAGCGATAATCAAGCGGTAAGTGCGATCGCAACTCCGGCTAGTTTCCGAGGAGAATTGCGACCATATCAAGCGCTAGGAGTCGGCTGGTTAGCATTCTTAGAACGCTGGGGTTTGGGTGCTTGTCTCGCGGACGATATGGGATTGGGGAAGACCATCGAGCTAATTGCTTTCCTCGTGCATTTACAAGAACAAGATGCCCTAGAATCACCAACATTACTGGTTTGTCCGACATCGGTACTGGGCAATTGGGAGCGCGAAGTCAAGAAATTTGGCCCGACGCTGAAAGTGTTAGTTCACCACGGAGACAAACGCGCTAAAGGCAAAGCTTTGGCGGCGGCCATTAAGGGAAAGCATTTAATAATTACCAGTTACTCGCTAGTGTTCCGCGATGCCAAGGAAATTCAAAGCACTAAATGGCAAGGATTGGTTTTAGATGAAGCCCAAAATATTAAAAATTCCGAGGCGAAGCAGTCGCAATCGGTGCGACAAATCGAGGCATCTTTTAAAATTGCGCTGACGGGCACTCCCGTGGAAAATAGGCTGCAAGAATTGTGGTCTATTTTAGAATTTCTGAATCCGGGATATTTGGGGCCGCGCAATTTCTTTCAGCGCCGATTTGCAATTCCGATCGAGAAATACGGAGATAGGGAATCATTGCAGACTTTGCGATCGCTCGTTCGGCCTTTCATCCTCCGCCGCCTGAAAACAGATAAAGAAATCATCCAAGATTTGCCCGAAAAACAGGAGATGACTATATTTTGTGGGCTCGCGACTCAACAGGCGGCATTATATCAGAAAATAGTCGAAGAGTCAATAGCGGAATTAGAGTCAGCCGAAGGTATTCAGCGCCGGGGAATGATTCTGGCTTTGCTGGTAAAACTCAAGCAACTTTGCAACCATCCGGCTCTTGTGAAAGCAGAAGCTAAGCCGAAAGAATTGGGCATTAAGAGTCAGGAATCGGGGAAACTGCAGCGGTTGGTGGAAATGTTAGAAGAGGTTGTCGCTGAGGGCGATCGGGCTTTAATTTTTACTCAATTTGCCGAATGGGGAAAACTCCTGAAACCCCATCTAGAACAGCATTTAGGGCGAGAAGTTTTGTTCTTGTACGGCGGAGTTAAGCAGCAGCAGCGGGAAGAAATGATCGATCGCTTCCAGCACGACCCCCAAGGCCCGCCGATTATGATTTTATCTTTAAAAGCAGGCGGTACAGGTTTGAACTTAACCAGAGCAACCCACGTTTTTCACTATGACAGATGGTGGAATCCCGCAGTTGAAAATCAAGCAACTGACCGCGTATTTCGCATCGGTCAAACCCGGAATGTGCAAGTTCACAAATTTGTCTGCACGGGCACGTTAGAGGAGAAAATACACGATATGATCGAAAGTAAGAAAGCTCTAGCCGAACAAGTTGTCAGCGCCGGCGAAAACTGGCTCACCGAGTTAGATACAGACCAACTTCGCAATTTACTAATTCTCGATCGCAATGCTATCATAGAAAACGAAGAAGAATAATGTGCTTAATTTTTTTCGACTTGTAGTAAGGACTTCAGTCCTCAAAAATCAGAGGACTAAAGTCCTCACTACAAACCTTGGGACTTCGGACTTACATCCGTTACATCCGTTACAGAATCCGTTGGTGAACTTCCTTCTTCCTTGGGCTTATGATTGATAGAGAATGGTGGACACAACAGTGGTTAGATTTAATCAATACTTACCGCTTCAAAAAGCGCTTAGAACGTGGCTGGCAGTACGCGCGGGAAGGTAAAGTTCTCAGCATTAAATTTCCCAATCAAGAAGTAATTGCCATAGTTCAAGGAACCGATCCCAAACCATATCAAGTTTCTTTAGGACTCGACACATTGACTGATGAAGATTGGGATTATGTGATTGAAAATATGTCGCAAAGAGCTGTTTTTTCAGCTAAATTACTAGCAGGAGAAATGCCGCACAATATTGAAGATGTATTTGCAGCCGCGGGCAAAACGCTATTTCCGTTAAGTTTATCTGATATTCGATCGCGCTGTAGCTGTCCTGACCCGCAAAACCCTTGCAAACACATCAGTGCAGTATACTACTTATTGGGCGATCGCTTCAGCGAAGACCCCTTTGTACTCTTTCAATTGCGGGGGAGAACCAAAGAGCAAATCTTGACAGCACTCCGTCAAAGACGAGGTACGCAAGGAGAGGAAAATTCCCAACTCAACTCCGGCGAAAATGCCCCCACTGCGAATGCTAAATTGCCAAAGGTCGATCGCTTTTGGGAATACAATCACCAGCTAGAATCATCTTTAGTCGTGATTGTACCGCCGCCCAGCAGCGAAACAGTATTAGATATCTTAGGGCCAATTCCCCTCGCAACCGACGGAAAAGGAACCGCTAGCAAATCCTCCCCCGCATCAGACGTTCTCAAGCAGCATTTTAGCAAAATCTACCAAGCAGTTAGCCAGCAAGCAGTTTTAGCAGCACTGAAACGGGGCGAAGGAGATTAACATAATTTACTCGCAGAGATGATACTAGGGAATATGGTCGATCACAAATCAGGCTTTAATACCCCTTTTATTCTTTAGTCCCTCTCTGGTGGAACGAGAGTTTGTTTAGAATAGATTTCAACCGACGAGTCTTACTTTTTGCAAGGTCAGTTTACAGTTCCCGCAAATTACTCATAATCTCTATCAATTCCTGGGGGCGTTTAATCAAAAAATCGGGATTGTGTGCAGCCAAAGCCTCCTGAGAATTAAAACCCCAACCTACAGCCATTATCTTAATTCCCGTTTTTCTAGCAGCGTCTATATCTCGAATCTCATCTCCCACATAAACGACTTCTTTAGCATTTATATTCTCTCTTTTTAGCCATCTATTAATAACTTTATGTTTGCCAAAAGTTGAACCAGAGTAAATAAACGTGAAAGTGTCTTGCAAACCGTTTTTTGCCAGCGATGCCAAGACGTTTTCTCTGGAATTAGAGGTGATAATGCCGAGTTGAAATCCCACTTTTTTTAAATCGAGTAAAACTTCTTTAATTCCCGGAAATAATTGAATATTGGGAATTTCGCTGCGTAACTCTGCTTTCAACCTTCTAATCAACAGCGGGAATTTGAAGATAGAAATGCCAGAATACTGAAGGAGTTGCCAAGAAGTTAAATTGCTCAGTTGAGCGATTTGCTCTTTGGTCGCAGACTTAAAGCCTAATTCTACTGACAAACGGTTGGTGATGCTCAGAAGAATATCGATTGTATCTGCTAAAGTACCGTCAAAATCAAAAATAATTACTTTGGTCATTGGACAATAGCAAATAAGGAACGGGGGATCATACAATTTTAGATTTTAGATTTTAGATTTTAGATGGGGAATGACCGAAAGCATCCAGGATACAAGCCCCCGGATTCATCCGTCCAGAAATAAAAAACCTGTATCCTATGAAACCTGCCCCCCGAATTTATCCGTGGGGTCAATGCTTCAATTCTTTAATCTAAAATCGCGCAATCGATGGACTTACTACATAATGTATTGGCTCTTGGCGCTCCGTACATACCCTAGGGTTATTATCTATAGGGTAAGGTGCCGCCTCAGCACCCTGAGCGCGAACATCTCAACTTTTAATCGTTAATTTGATTGGCTTTAGCATTTCGCCGCAGCATTTCGGGTTTAATACGCCGCAGCGCCGAAGCGGTAAATCTGCGGTTCCATTCCTCGTCGGAAATGTCGGCTAATTCTGCAAGTGTCGGTGCTATATTTTCAGGATAAGGCTCAAACTCTGCCACATCAGTTGGTTTCGCAAATCGCTGATTCCAAGGACAAACATCCTGACAAATGTCGCAACCTGCTACCCAACCTTGTAAATTAGATGCAATTTCGTCGGGCAATTTTTCGGCTCGATTCTCGATCGTGTGATAAGCTATACATCGATCGGCATTCACCACAAAAGGCTCAGTAATTGCTCCCGTCGGACACGCCTTAATGCAGCGAGTACAAGTACCGCAATGTTCCGTATGAGACTCATCCGACGCTAACTCCAAATTAGTCAAGATTTCGCCCAAAAACACCCAAGAACCGTATTCGCGCGAAATTACATTACCATTTTTAGCAATCCAACCAATCCCGGCACGCTGCGCCCACATTTTATCCTGAACTGGCCCGGTATCAGCATAATACCGCGCTTCAATTCCCTCGCCTTGCGATCGCAGCCAATTTGCCAAAATTTTCAGTTTTTTGTGCAAAATTTTGTGGTAATCCCGCCCCCAACCGTAGCGAGAGATTTTAGCATATTCGACCGCTGCATCGTCCCCCCCCTCCCACAGGGGATTTTCGGGGCGTTGGTGGGGCGTGTAGTAGTTGATGGCGACACATATTAATGACTGCACCTCTGGCATCACCAATTGAATATCCTGCCGTTTCGGGTTTGCCATCCAGGCCATATCCGCCTGATAACCCTTATCCAGCCAAGCCTGCAATCGTTGTTTTTCTAGATCGAAATCCGCGTCTTTTGAGGCTATCCCGACTTTGTGAAATCCCAACTCAAGGGCTTTTTGCTTAACCAAAATGCTGTTAATTGGCGCTTTCATTTGACACCAGGCAAATATTTACCTTTTGTATTGACTATTTTGATTTTATATGATATGCAAAGCGATTTTAATGATCGGTTTCCTAGATAAACTAATTCGGGGCACAGTCTAGTGACGGCGATCGCAATTTACCAAACCATTGATTATAGTTTTGTAACTCAGTCATATGTAATTTATATTTGCAAAAATTAACAAAACGTTACATAATTTTAATCAAGGGAGCTTGACGTTTCCTAACTCAAGTACCTCACTAAAACCACAAATCCCACAGCATACACATGGCAGTTAGTATTCAATCAGCTCAATCTATTTTCTCGAACACCGAGATTGCTAGCGTTGTTCCGGCTACCACGGAAGCGTTCTACAAACTCAGCGTTGAAGACCAACTCGCACTGCTCTGGTATGCCTACACCGAAATGGGCGTTTCCATCACCGCAGCAGCACCGGGAGTAGCCAGCATGGCGCTTGTCGAAGGCATACTGACCGAAATCAAGCAAATGTCGCCGGCTGCTCAAAGCAAAACCATGTTTGACCTCGCCAGCAACGCCGACACCACCATAGGTCGGATTTACACTTCTTTGCGCGTCAATACCAAACTCGGTTTCTGGTACGAGTTGGGACAGTTGATGAAACAGGGCCTTGTCGCTCCGATCCCCGCTGGCTATCAAATGTCTCCCGAAGCCACCCAAGTCCTTGAAACCATCAAGAAACTAGATCCAGGTCAGCAAATTACCGTACTTCGGAATACCGTAGTTAACATGGGCTACGACCCTGCTTTTAACCAAGAGTACGGCAAACGCTCAGCCCCCCGCAGCACTCCCACCGCTCCAGAAGAGCGGGTGAAAACACAGATTGAAGGTATCACCGAGCAGACTGTGCTCAGCTACATCGACTACATGAACGCCTTCGACTTCACCCCAGCCGTCGGTTTATTTGCTGAAGAAGGTGCCCTGCAACCGCCTTTCCAAAAGCCGATCGTTGGTCGCGAAGCTATCCTCAACTATATGCGGGAAGAGTGCATCGGACTGAAAATGATGCCACAGCAAGGCGTATCTGAACCTGCCGAAGATGGCTACCGCCAAGTGAAAGTCACGGGCAAAGTCGAAACTCCCTGGTTCGGATCGAATGTGGGAATGAACATTGCGTGGCGGTTTTTGCTCGATCCCCAAGGTCAAATTTTCTTTGTGGCGATCGACTTGTTGGCATCTCCTAAGGAATTGCTCAATTTGATGCGCAAATAGAATATTCTGGTTCGCTCAGTCAAACAGGCTTGCCCAGAAACCCAGATGCCATTAGGTGTCTGGGTTTATAGCATTTTAGATTTTAGATTTTAAATTTTAGATTCAAGAATTTAAGGATGGAAAATGACTGATGGTATCAGGGTTTGCAGCTTGGCTACACTTGTATTTTTTGAAAGTAGTATTGATTTTGGTCGATCGCTCTGAAAGCTGCGATCGACCCTCTCCGGTTCCTCCTTTTTTCGGAGAATTATTTTCCTACCCCTACTTATATCTTTTGAGGGATTTGCTGCGACAAAGAGAATGATTACAGTATACTCATTCATCTTAAATCACTTCTTTTATGACCGCAACAACTCCACCTATTATAACTAACTCTATAAAAATTGCAGGCATCACAAACCCAACGGTAGTGGGATATTTTGAAACTTTAAACGCGGGCGATTTTGACGCGACGGCTAATTTGTTTGCTGATGACGGGGTTCTGCACGCGCCGTTTGAAGAGCCAATTATCGGCAGCATCTCGATCGCTACTTATCTAAAAACCGAAGCGCGAGGAATGCAGCTAGAGCCCCAGAAAGGTGTCAGCCAAATTTTAGAAGATGGCAATGTGGAACTTCAGGTCAGCGGCCGGGTGCAAACTTCCGCATTTGGTGTTAATGTCGGATGGCTGTTCTTGCTCAATTCTGACGAAAAAATCCTTTCTGTCACGGTCAAACTGTTAGCTTCTCCCCAAGAATTGCTAAATCTGCGGTCACATAAGAAATAAGCTGTTTGATAATGTGTTTCACATTTAAATTGTCTATTTTGGTTTGACCTGTCGATCGCACGTAATGGCTAAAGTCATTCAATGGACAGGTTGAGTGCCTTTTTATAGCAAGAATGAGGCAGAAACCGGGTTTTTTATCCAAATCTCTGGTGAAGTGCCGCTAACGGTATAAAAAATCGGTTTCTTGGCTATTTGTGCGATCGGGACTGTACCCCTACAATCTTACAGTCTCTTAGAGAGGGACGATACTGCACGAAAAACTGGCTGTCACCGCACCGTGCGACAGACAGCCAAAGCGAGTCAAAAAGTGCATTGTCAATCACTAATCACTTATGACTAATGACTAACGACTAATTAAGATTTTTCCGGCAAACTCGCTTCCAACTTTAGACAGTTGCGACCGTCTATTTGCAAAGTGTAGTCCACCCGATCCATAAGTCTGCTCATAATCAGCCAGCCGTAGCCGCTTTCCTGTTTAGCTTCCGGCCTCGGGGGATTGTAAGTATCCATTTCGTAACCTTTACCGTAATCCCAAATTTCTAAACCAATATCCCTATTTTTTAAATTCAAGCGAATTAACACGGGCAAATTGGGTTGATCTTTGTGAGCATGGCGGATCACGTTAGAATAGGCTTCTGCTAACACCAAGCGCAAACGATTCGACTGACGCGGCCAATCGACGTGCTCTCCTAGCTCTACTTCCAAACTGCTCAGCAACCAATTTTCAACAATTGTTAAAAACCGCAAGTCGCTTGGCACATGAAGCTCAGTATTCATAAAAAAATCCCGTAAGTTTGAAAACCCTGTGTCTTCACACCAGGTATGAAACACGACGCGCCGAATTGATTCGGCCTCAATACTTGTCGCTACTCGGGGGATACTAGCCTTTTCTGTTTAAAAATCAGGCATTCGTCATTCGGTAGAAGGCAGAAGTTAAGAGTATCGTTGAAAACTTTAGTTATGGGTATAAAGCCCATTAACTATTGATAATTATACCGAGACTGCAAGCAGGGAGGTATAAAAAATCTGTGTTTCAATCCTTTGCTTTTAAGCGTTGGTTTTTTCTGACGAATGCCTTCTACCTTAACCCTTTACAGGTATTTAATCCCCCAGGAAAGCGATTCAGGAAACTAGCTGCGCCATCGCCGGCTAGGTTTTTTACTGTGGTTTTTTACTGTTGACGATAACGCCGTCCTTTGCAGGACTACTCTATGAGCCGTCAACAAGCAGAGCTTAAGTTTTTTCGGCTCTCACCCCCGACGATGCGTCGGGAGTCGCTGACAGATTCAAAGAACCTCCAGAGAGAGTATGGTTTGGTCGTCTTCCTGAACGGGATTGTCAGCTCGGATGTGAGCCAACAAATTGTCCAAGTTGAAAGAACCAGGTTCCTGAATCAAAAGTTGCCAAAGCCCTTCTTGTTGTAGCATAGAACGGGTTGGTACACCCCCTGCGACCGCTTCAGTAGTCACGCTAGCTTCAGTAATCCCGTCACTCGTCAGCAGAAATACATCTCCTGACTTTAATTCGATCGCACCCGCTTTGCCCCTCCAAACTGGCAGTATCCCCAAGGGAATGCCACGAGCTTTCAGGAAATTCGGCTCGACTGGCGTTTTACCGCTAGCGGCTTGAGCTTTCACCTCCGAGTGAGACCAAACGATGGGGTAAATGTGACCGGCATTAGCAAACGCGAGGTGTCCCGTTGACGGAGTGTAACGAGCTACAACCATTGTAATAAAATGGTTGTTGCCGATCAGGTCGTCAGACATAGTGCTATTCATGTTCTGCATAACTTGATCGGGTTCTGGAGAAACTTCTTGGGAAAGTTCCCGCCGCATCACCGAAATCGCGCTGGCCATAAATAGAGCAGCCGGAACTCCCTTACCCGAAACATCTCCCACCGCTATCCAAATATCCCCCTGAGAGTGGACGTAGACTTCAAAAAAGTCGCCGCCAACTTCCCGCGCGGGATAGCAGCAAGCTTGCACCCTGACAGTTTCAAAATCCGGCCAACTTTGGCGCAACAAGTTTGTTTGGATTTGGCGAGCCACTTCCAACTCGTTTTGCATCTGCTTGGCTAAATCCAGAGTGCGCTGGTAGAGCTTAGCTTGAGACAGGGCCAGAGCAGCTTGAGCTGCTACACCTTCTATTAACTCTATATCTTCTGCCGACCAAGGGTTAGCGCCGCCAATCTGGCACAAAGCCAGTACCGCCAGCAATTCTTGCTGGTAAGTCAGGGGCACAGCAATCTCAACCGAGTTACCATCCCCCCCACTGTTTGGGTTCACTTGAGTTTGGCGGGTGGCTACGGCTTGAACCAGCAAATTTTCATCAAAAGAAAAGCTACTGGCTTCAGAGGTTTGGGATTGGTAAGGGAAGGTACTCGGCAATAGTCGATCGGTCTCTACCGGCCGCAGCATACAATAGTTGGCCTCAAAAGTTTGACCTACGGTTTGAACAATAGTTTGTACCATACTAGAGTAATCTAGCGACCCGCGAATCACGCTCATTACCTCATTGAACAGAGATTCCTTGCGTAAAGCGCGGCGCAATGCAACGCTGCGCTGCTTGTAGTATTTGTAAGTGTCTGAGGCTTGATTGATCACCAATTTGAGTTCTTCTGGATTCCACGGTTTGGTGATGTATTTGAAAACTTGACCTGAGTTGATGGCCTCAACCAAATCTTCAACATCTGTGTATCCCGTTAGCAGAATCCGAATCGTATCGGGAAATCGCTCGACTGTTTTCCCCAAAAACTCGGTCCCATTCATTTCTGGCATCCGCTGGTCAGATATAATCACAGCCATCTCACCCTGTTCGTCTAGAACTTCCAGAGCGCTGAGGGCGCTATCTGCTTTGTAAACCTGAAAGTCGCGTCGAAAGGTCCGGTACAATAAATCCAAGTTGTCGGGTTCGTCATCGACTACCATCAGTTTCAGCTTGCTTCCATCTCCCCGACTCATCTTTCTTCCCCCTTGAAAACCCCCACCATAGCTGTAATCAGCAAGGTGGCGGGAGGAAAAGGGGGGCTGGATATATGCAACATATCAGTTACGTCAAGTTGAGTTAAAGAAACCCGTTTTACCTCAAGGTGAGCATTCCTTTCGCACCATCGGTTCGCACAACAGATGAGAGGCTTTCGATACTGTAACCCGCCTCGGTAGGCCGCTTCAATAGGGAAAATTCCCGAGTCAGCTTTCACGCTGTGATACGAGCAATGACCTGGTTAGCAGTCGGTACTTTTCTAAACACACCAGCATTCAAAACGGCTAATTAATGCTCTGATTGCAGAGTTCTTAACTAGCTGGGCACTGTCCTCGGTGTGAATTTTAACACTTACTACTAAGGCAGGTATTGCTACCTAAGTCTGGTCAACACCGGCTGTATTTCAAGCCCCACGGTACCCGAAGGGTTAGTGGTGGGTTGTTGGCGCTATTCCCTACATCTTTGCCGAATCGTACTTGATTGCTGCATGCAAGTCTCCCTAATCTCTGAACTTTTTGCAGCAAGCATATTACTACTGCCGAATCAAGTTATTCTTTCTGCTAGTCTGAGCTTAGCAGAACGAGAGCGGGGATTTCTAGCGACTTCTTCGGATTGCGGCCCGATCGGCTTTTTTGTCAGTACCTGCAAACTGGGTGTTCCTCTGAGTTGGTGCTTGACCGGTCGGTCTTCCAGGCTGTGAAATGTAATGATTCCGATTCTCCCACCGGGTTTTAACCACCGTGGGGCTTGGTTGAGGAAAGTTTCTAAAGATGATAGTTCCGAGTTGACGGCTATCCTTAAAGCTTGGAAAGTGCGGGTGGCCGGATGGATTCTGCCGTTGCGCTGCTTGGGGGGGAAGCTGGAGGCGATCGCCCCTGCAAGTTCTGTTGTAGTTTGAAAAGGACGCCCTTGCACAATCCGCCTTGCGATGCGCCGCGACAGTCGCTCCTCGCCGTACTGGTAAATAATATCTGCTAGTTTAACTTCTTCCCAGTGATTGATAATCTCTTCTGCTGTCAAAGATTGCTGCTGGTTCATACGCATATCTAGTTGAGCTGGGTGGCGAAAACTAAATCCTCGTTCCGGTGTATCGAACTGAGCAGAGCTGACGCCCAAGTCTGCTATGATACCATCAAATTCGGCCTCTGAGGACTGATATTCAGCAAAGTTGCCGTGCCAAAACTCAACGGGCGAGTTGGCAAATCGGGCTTGGCAAAAACGGATGGCTTGTTCATCGCGGTCGATCGCCACTACTGTAACATCGGCCGCCGCCGCTAAAATCAAACTCGTGTGTCCGCCGCCCCCAAGCGTCGCGTCCAAATAGCGGCCGCCGGGACGGACAGCCAAACCCGCAATTAACTCTTGACCCAAAACTGGAACGTGATAGGTGTCAATACTGACATCTGATCCAAGGGTCTCCTTCTCAGAGAGCTCGATATCCTTCATAATCATAAAAGCCAAACCAAAATCAACAATAGCTAGTAATCATTAATTCATTTAATTATGTCAAGAATTGAGACTAGAACCGAACCGATGGTGCTCAACATGGGGCCGCACCACCCATCCATGCACGGGGTACTCCGGCTAATCGTCACCCTAGACGGGGAAGATGTGGTGGACTGCGAGCCTGTTTTGGGCTATCTGCACCGCGGGATGGAAAAAATCGCCGAAAATCGCACCAACGTGATGTACGTGCCCTACGTGAGCCGCTGGGACTATGCCGAGGGGATGTTTAACGAAGCGGTGACAGTAAATGCGCCGGAAAAGTTGGCGAATATTGCTGTCCCCAAACGGGCGAGTTACATTCGGGTAATCATGCTGGAGTTGAACCGGATTGCTAACCATTTGTTGTGGTTGGGGCCGTTTTTGGCGGACGTGGGGGCGCAAACTCCTTTTTTCTATACTATGCGCGATCGCGAACCAATTCTTGACTTGTGGGAAGCTGCTACAGGTTATCGCATGGTGAATAATAACTATTTCCGCATAGGCGGAGTCGCCGCAGATTTGCCCTACGGTTGGGTAGATAAGTGCCACGATTTCTGCGATTATTTCGTTCCCAAAATTGACGAGTACGAACGTTTAATTACCAACAATCCAATTTTCCGCCGCCGGATAGAAGGCCTGGGTACTATTTCTCGCGAAGAAGCGATTAACTGGGGACTTTCCGGCCCCATGTTGCGCGCTTCCGGCGTTAAGTGGGATTTGCGGAAAGTTGACCATTATGAATGTTACGACGACTTCGACTGGGAAGTTTGTACCGAAGCTGCTGGCGATTGTTTGGCCCGGTATTTGGTGCGGGTTCGGGAGATGCGCGAGTCGGTTAAGATTCTCTATCAAGCCTTGAAAGGACTCCCCGGTGGCTCTTACGAGAATTTGGAAGCGAAGCGCTTAGAAAGCGGACCAAAATCTGAATGGAATGGTTTTGACTATCAGTTTATTGGCAAAAAAGTAGCGCCCACTTTTAAGATTCCCAAGGGCGAACATTATGTCCGCGTTGAAAGCGGCAAGGGTGAGTTGGGGATTTATATTATCGGGGATGATAATGTGTTTCCTTGGCGCTGGAAGATTCGGACTGGGGATTTTAATAATTTGCAGATTTTGCCTCACATTGTTCGCGGCGTGAAGATTGCGGATTTGGTGGCGATTTTGGGGAGTATCGACATTATTATGGGCTCGGTTGATAGGTAGGTTTTGTCGGTTTTTATCTGAGAATTTAACCCGGTTTTTTTATGGAACCGGGTTGATTTTTTTTGAACTGCAGATAAACGCGGATAGATATCGATTAATTTTGCTCTTAAGGTAGCTAAAATGTACCTTGTTTCTCTCTTGTCTCTTCCTCTGCGCCCTCTGCGGTTAATAAAAAAAATCTCTCCTTCACAAATGAAACAACATCAACTTTAATTCGATAAATTATGAAAGTTCAGCAATCAGATATCAATGACAGTAACCCGGAACTCTGCGCTTTAATCTGCGAAAGAATTGCCGCCAGTCCGCAGCGGCGTATTACTTTTGCTGAATATATGAATTTGGCATTATATCATCCGCACCACGGTTATTACAATAGCGATCGCCCGTCGATCGGCAAACAAGGCGATTTTATCACGTCGTCTCATTGGGGTGCTGATTTTGCGGAGGTTTTGGCGGAGCAATTTGTGGAAATGTGGGAATTTCTCGATCGCCCTTTCAATTTCGCGATCGTAGAAATGGGCGCTGGGCGGGGAACTTTTGCAGCTAATGTGCTGCAATATCTGCAAATACAATATCCCGATTTATTTCATGTTTTAGAATACATTATTGTTGAAGTTTCCCCTGTACTCGAAGCGGAACAGCGGCAAAGATTAGCCGATACCAAGTGTGTTAAGTGGTGTAAGTGGGATGATATAGTTAATAATTCAATTGTCGGTTGTTTCTTTTCTAATGAGTTAGTCGATGCTTTGCCCGTACATCAATTCATTCTGGAAGAAGGGCAAGTTAGGGAGATTTACGTTGCCGCAGAAACCCCAAAAAATGAACAAGAAAAGATAAATTTTGTTGAAGTAATTGGCGAAGTTTCCATCCCTAAAATTGCCGAATATTTGAATTTTGTAAGCATCGATTTGTCTACCAGTGTTTATGGCGATGGTTATCGCAGTGAGGTGAATTTGGCGGCTTTGGACTGGATGAGTACAGTTGCTCAAAAGTTGCAGCGGGGATATTTATTAACAATTGATTACGGTTATCCGGCGCACCGCTATTACAATCCGAGGCGCAGGGAGGGGACGCTACAGTGTTATTATCTCCACCGATATCACAATAATCCTTATATTAATGTGGGGCGGCAGGATTTAACGGCTCATGTTAATTTTACGGCGCTGGAAAGGCAGGGTGAATTGTGCGGTTTGGATGTGGTAGGGTTTACTCAGCAGGCTTTGTTTTTGATGGCGTTGGGTTTGGGCGATCGTATTGCTTCTCTGTCTACAAATGATGCGGAAGTATTGGATTTGGCAACGTTTTTGCGGCGCCGGGAGGCTTTGCATCAGTTGATCGATCCGATGGGTTTGGGGGGTTTTGAGGTTTTGGTGCAGTCGAAGGGGTTGAGGGAGGAGGAAAAGGGGAGAATTTTGAAGGGTTTGATGGTGCCTGATTGATTATTTTAGATGGATTATGAACTAATTAAGCTGTTTGATAACCGCACGAGCGATTAAAGGCGCTTTCTTTTCTAACCCTTTTAAATTAAGTTCGTTCTCTAGATACATTCGATACCACTCCTGGCGTTGTTCTATCACCCATTCACTATTCTGAAGCTGTAACTTTTTGAGGGTAAATTCGGCTCGATCGCGCTTGTGGGAAGGAATCGCCTCAGTCAAAACCAACTGACAAGAAGGTAGGATAATCTCAAACCAATTATCTTCTACTTCAAACGGATCGAGAATTTGTGTATCGTAAGTTCCTTTGCAGCTATTTACCCGTTGCAAAGTATAGCGATAGTTTTTCCAGTCATAAATCAAATGCCGATTTTCTGCTTTACTTTTACTCAAATAATGATCGACAGTACCCATCCGACTCGGTATGTACATCACCGCATAGCCACAAAGATGTTGGAACTCTTTAGCTAATTGAGGTTTGAAGGAAGACCAAAAATCTTTTGGTTCTTTAGTAGGATTTTGAACTAACCAATTATTGCCTGCTTGTCGCACCTGTTGCTCAAAATCTTCGGGTTCCGGTGGCGGAATAAATCGCATCATCTTTACTCTACCTCGGTGTTCACAATCCATCGCGGCCAGAAGCGATCGTGTTCTGGTAAAACTCCCAGGAGTTCCTGATGAATTTGCTCCTTAGTTCTGAGGTATTCAGGAAAAGTTTCCATGCTTTCTCCTCGCATGAAAGTATACGCAGCCTCAATCGCTATTTCTGCTTCGCGGGAACGAGCCTGTTTTAACCCAAAAATATCTGAAGTTAGCCACCCAACAGCATCCCCATGTTTGGTCCAAGGAACTTCATTAAGAGTTACATCTTTACCTTGTAACTCAAACAAAAATAACTTATCTTGCTCCTCATCAAATTCAGGCTCAATTGAGGCAAGAACAAGAGGAGAGTGAGTCGTAGCTATTAGCTGAATTTTCATTTCATTCTTAAGACCTTTAGCTACTTCTAATATCGCAGGAAGAATAGATCGTTGCCAAGCTGGATGTAAGTGAGCTTCAACCTCGTCTATTAAAAAGACTATTTGATCAATAGGTTCTTGCTGGCGCAACTTAGATGCTTGCGTATGTTCATACCAAGTCCACATTAGTAAGTAAGCAAGTCCTAAAATTCGTTTTATTCCTGCTGATGTGTAGATGATAGGCACATTTCCATAAGGGAAATCCAGGGTAGGAATATCACGAGTATCTTCTACAGAAACCCGTGTTGGCTGCCCGGGTTCCATCCATTCATCTGCATGGGGAGAAAGTTGTCGAATTACAGAAGAAAATATTTCAAATTTAGAGATATCTGGCTGTCGCTGCCAATTCACCCAATCCTGAATTAAACCATTACATAGAACTTTATTATCGGCTCTTAAACCATTCCAAAGATGATCGGAAGTAAAGTGATAAATACTCGAGTGTTGACGAGCCGGGTCAAGAACTGAAAATCCACCATCAACACGGACATAAACGATCAAGCTTCTTAACAAGGGAGGCATTCGCAGATTCAGCCATTTCTGATCTGAAAGACTAAAAAGGCTACGATATTCCTCAGAATCTCTCTGATGACTCAACACAGAGGTAATTTCTGGTGTTTTTCCCTCTACCTGTTGAGGCCAAGCAGGTTGATCAACCCAGTTTCCCGTTAGTACCCACCAAGCAACATCTAGCAAAAAAGTTTTACCAAGACCATTGTCTCCAGTAAACAAGTTGAGTCTTTCGGCGAAGTAAACATGGAATTCCGGAGCTGTCCCCACCCATTTTAGGTGAAGTTCTTTCAGCATTTTATAGTGAATAGATACATCAAATTCTATGTAGTATTCAGAATCAGATAGTTTATATAAACGGATATAGTCTCTTCCATAGGTTTGAAGTGTCTGGCTTGTAACAGGTTCAAATTGTTTCAGAGCACCACTTTTTTCTAGCTTGCCTTTAATCCAACGTCCTAAAATTTTTAAATCATCTTTGGATCTAAAGTTTTTATGCTTGGCTCCTTGAGTTTGGCAATCAAATGTTAAACCATCATCTGTATGAACGATAAAATCACCTTTTGGATAAATAGGATCTCTTATTGTTTCTGCATCCACAATAAGTTCAACTTCGTACCAATCTCTTGGGATAATTTTACCAGTAGACTTATTCTCGCGGCCTTTGCCAAAAAAAGTATTGAGATTTGATTGCTGCTGTCGATCAACTCTGGATAAAGATATGTCCACATAGGGCGTTTCTGGAGTTATGGCAGGTATGGACATTAAGTTACCTCACTTCACTAAGTAAATGTTAATTGTAATTGCTGTTGTGAAGCCTCTAATTCTGCGTGTTCTAATCGTTCCTTAATTGACATCATTTGCAGTTTTTGATTTAACTTGTATAAATCCACTTTCGGATAATTCCCTTTAAATAGCGGAATCAGTGAGTCAACTACGTCAACTATTCCATCTGGCGGAACTGCATTGCCAATTTGTCTTCTTACTTCAGTAATAGAACCTTCAAAAACAAAATCATCCGGAAAACTTTGCAACCTAGCTCTTTCACGATTGGTCAATGAACGGGGTTCGGGATAATGATATCCCCAAGTACCACCACCACCACCAGCAATAATTGTAGCACAGGGTTTATCTGGATGAATTCGCCGATAAACGTGACTGATCATGCCTTTTACATAGTATGGACTATCCTTAGGAATATCAGTAAAATTCCCTCCGGGGTTAATTAGACTCAAAATTTCAATGGTTCGAGGCTGAATTTTCTGATGTTCCTGATTATATTTCACTTTTTCCACATTTTTGAGTGCTTCACCTGCTGTGCGATAGGGATATTTACGATTTTGTCCGTATTTGGGCTGAGGATGCACAAAATTAAATTCTGTATCCATCCGAATGCCAACTAATAAAACTCTTTGGCGAAATTGGGGAACTCCGTAATCCGCAAAGTTGTAGAGTTTAGGTTTAACTAAGTAGCCCGGTGCGATACTTTCAAAGTCGGAGATTATTTGTTTTATTGCTTGATAATTATTCGCACTTAATAAACCTTTGACATTTTCTGCTACAAAAGCTTTGGGCTGTTTTTTGTTGACAAAATCCAGAAAATATGTATATAAATTGCCTCTGGTTCCTTCCAGGCCGGGACGTTTCCAAATCATGGAAAAGTCTTGACAAGGAAACCCTCCTATACATATTTCTGCTGCGGGCACTTGTGCAATGTCTATATTTTCTATGCTGTCGTTGACGATGACATCAGCAATGTTTCTGCTGAAAGTTTTGCAGGCGTATTTATTGGAGTCGATCGCCCAAACTACTTCAAACCCCGCTTTGTGGAATGGCAAGTCCATACCGCCACAACCTGAAAACAATGATATCAGTTGCGGTTTGGTTTTCCAGGCGATCGGCTTGAGACGTTCGATTAACATATTAGTTCGCATTAGGACAAGGGCGGGCTGGATGCCTGAACCCCAAGATATTAATTATACCAAAACATTATGGTATTCGACTAATCAATTTATATTTCACTCTTCGTCATCTAATTCGATTCCCGCTTGACGCAATTTTTCGGCCAATCTTTCAGCGCGGAGGCGTTCGCGATCGGCTCTTTCTTCCGACCACAGCAACAACTCGCCTTCTGCATCCCACCACCTCAACCAACAGCCTGTTCTCCCTTCGTGCGTTCCTTCCCAAATACCTAAAAATAAGTCTAATCCCGGTATCCAATAACGTCCGTTTTCATCTGCTTTTTGCAAGTTGTAGTGCTGTGATTCTAAAGCGTAAACTTCTAAATGAGCTGTTTTCGCTCGGAATATGACGTATCGGGGTACTTTGATTACTTGCTCGTAAAAATACCACTTTCCCACCCGCGATGTAAACTCTACAGAGTATTCTTCTCCATAGGTTTCTGAAAGAAATTCCATCACGATTTGGGGGATGGTTCCTTCTGTGTGCGGGGTGTAGCTGCGGCGGACTTGCGAGACATTTTTTGGATTGACGGGTTTCACGTACATCCAATCTGGTGCTTTGCAGATAATACGCTGTTCGTCGCGGGTGGATGCTGGAAAACTAATTCCGGCACAAAGGGCAAAGTTGGAAACAATTAAGGCATCCTGCATTAATTCAGGAAATCCTGTTAGCGGCTGGCGCAAAGCCGCAGCTAACAATGGTTGACTTTCGTCTTCCACGGGGTCGTCTGGTAGTTGGAAATCTTCTGGTAGTAGCGGCCAGGTGATTGTGAGTTGTGTTTTATAATTTTTAGTTGCTACAGACATAGTTTATCAGAGGTTAAATGTTTTAATGTTTAAATTATATCTCTTGGTTTTTGGGATTAATGTTAATGGCTTAATGACGAGGCAGAGCCTCTGGATATGCGTTACCAGGCAGAGCCTGGTAACGAGAGGATTGGAATTCAAAGTCCCCCTTTTAAGAAGGGGGATTTAGGGGGATCGAGACTGGGCTAAAACCGAGAGTTCTAAGGGTTGTTAATTTTCTGCTGTAGTTCGCTGGTCATTGCTAGTAGTTCTGATTGCCCGATCGCACTTTGTTCACCACTCGCCAACCACTTCAATTGTACCGTCTCGTTTTCAGCTTCCGCATCTCCCAAAACTAAACAGGCAACTGCACCGCTTCTGTCGGCTCTCTTAAACTGTTTCCCGAAAGCACTACCGCTCAAATCTATCTCGACACTAAGCCCCGCACTTCGCAATTTTTGAGCTAACAATACCGATTGCTGTTCTGCTTTTTCGCCCCTGGATACCAAATAAAAATCCAACTTGGGCGCGGGCAAAGGTTGCAACTTTTGCAGCAGGATAATCAACCTTTCGATACCCATTGCCCAACCGACTGCCGCCGTATCTGGGCCGCCCAATTCCTTGACTAAACTGTCGTAGCGGCCGCCTCCGCAAACTGTTGCTTGCGCTCCCAAATCGTCGGAGATAATTTCAAATGCGGTGTAAGTATAGTAATCTAAACCGCGCACTAATCTGGGATTTAACTGATAGCTAATTCCTAAGTTTTTGAGCATTTGCTGCACTTGCTCGAAGTGCGATCGCGATTCTTCTCCCAAATAGTCCAAAATACTCGGCGCACCAGCTACAATTTCTTGAGTGCGCTGATTTTTGCTGTCCAAAATCCGCAGCGGATTGCGATTCAACCGGTCTTGGGAATCGGCGTCTAATTCGTCTTTGTGCGGTGTAAAATAATCGATTAATGCTTGGCGATAATTTTTTCTGTCTTCCTTGTTTCCGACAGAGTTAATATCTAGTCGCAAATTTTTTAAACCGAGAGTTTGCAGGATATCGCAGGCGATCGCAATTACCTCGACATCCGCACGAGGATTCGCACTCCCCAAGACTTCCACCCCAATTTGATTAAACTGTCGCTGTCTTCCTTCTTGCGCGCGTTCGTAACGAAACATCGGCCCCGCATACCACAGACGCTGCACGTCTCCTGCTGCGTACAAACTGTTTTGAATAAAAGCTCGCACTACTCCGGCGGTGCCTTCTGGACGCAAAGTAGTCGATCGATCGCCCTTATCTTTAAAAGTGTACATTTCCTTACCCACAACATCGGTAGCTTCGCCGATGCCGCGTTCAAATAAAGATGTCTGTTCAAAAATTGGCGTCCGAATTTCTCGATAAGCCGCTTTTTTCAAAATTGTTCTAGCGACTTCTTCTATATTTTGCCAATATTGAATTTCAGCGGGCAAAATATCCCGCGTTCCCGGTAAAGTTTTAATTGCACTCATTTTGTTAGTCATTAGTCCTTAGTCATTAGTCCGCAGTCCTTAATCATTAGTCAGTAGTTATTAGTTAACAGTTAACAGTTAACAGTCAACAGCTAACAATTCCCCATAACTAATGACTTAATAATTCCCAAACTCCATAACGATCGCCATAATAAGCCAAAATGCGATCGACTCGCTCGCGACCTGCCAAATCGAACCCTTCAGGATACTGTATCCACAAACCCCCAACTTGGCTGTCGCCGTAATCAAACCGCTGCGACTGCTGCGGAATTAAACCGGTTTGCACCCCTTCAACTTGACGCAAATGGACCGCGACTTCGCGATATACCGCCAGCGGCAATCCAGGGCTTTGAATTTGATAGCGGAGTTGTTTTTCTTGTGCCGTTTGCATCATTTCTTTGCCTGTACCCAACCAGAATCCCTACTTAAGATACTTCTTTATCGATCGGCCGCGGTAAAGGGCAGCAGTTAATATTATCCAAACATACCTTTCCCCACTGCAACGCCCAGCGTACAAGCGTAACTCGATTGTCAGCGCGTGTCTTGTTCAAGATATTGCTAATGTGGTTGTCAACTGTACGCTTGCTAATCTCTAACTTTTCGGCAATTTTCTCATTAGTCAATCCCGCCGCTACTAACTCTACCACTTGCAATTCTCTGTCCGACAGGGTGACAGGGGTCCCAGAGACAATCCCACTCATAAATTTTTCCTATGTCTGCATATTTACCTATCTACAATTCTAAAGGATGAGGGATCGAGTATGAAGAGAAAATTAAATTTGCTGTGCTACTCTTTCGGGCCCGAAGCGCCAACTCGCTTGGAGAATCGCCCGGAGTGCAAACCCAGCGCCGACACAGCAAGACGCGCAGCCACTTGCACTGCTTGTGCGTCGGGTGGCCGATGCTGCCTTTACCTACGCCTATCTGACCTCCGGGCCCAACCTGTAGATGTTTGCACGTAAAACAACTAACTGATAGGCCCGCACTATACTTCAGCCTTAAGGGAGTAACTGCCAATAATATCAGTAGGTCTGATATTATAGGAGCAGCCATTAAAAAATAGCTTGCAATTTTTCTGGGATGGGTTAAAAATAATTATTGACCTGTCTACTGCTGGTCTAAAATCTAAAATCTAAAATCTAAAATTCCTATGACTTCTCCTCGCGTTCTGTGTCTGGGTGAAATTTTATTTGATTGTTTAGCAGATAAACCAGGAGTATCTCTCGAAGAGGTAGAATCTTGGACGGCATATCCCGGTGGTGCTCCTGCTAATGTTGCCTGTGCTTTGGTTAAATTGGGGACGGCGGCGGGATTTATCGGTGCTGTAGGTGGGGATGAATTGGGGAATTCCCTAGTGCAGGTATTGCAAGAAGTAGGGGTTGATATCGCTGGAGTGCAGCGACATCCAAGTGCGCCGACGCGGCAAGTTTATGTCTTGCGGAATGAAGCGGGCGATCGAAATTTTGCCGGTTTTGGTAAATTTGATACTGCGGATTTTGCCGACACCCACCTCCTCGCTGCACAACTACCGGAGGTGTTGTTTGAAAATGCCGAATATTTAGTGCTAGGTACTTTAGAATTAGCTTATCCTGAAAGTCGAGAGGCGATCGCCAGATCGCTCGAACTAGCAGAACAGTATGACGTTAAAATTATACTTGACATCAATTGGCGTCCCGTATTTTGGCCAAATCCAGAGGAAGCAAAAGCGTACATTAGAAAACTCTTAAAAAAAGTTGATTTTGTCAAGTTATCTGAGGAAGAAGCCGAATGGTTGTTTGACACTACCGATGCAGGATCTATTACCTACCGCCTCGATTCTGTAGAAGGCGTTTTGGTGACTGCGGGGGAGAAAGGTTGCGGTTATTGTATCTCGGAAAATGAAGGAAAAATCCCCGCCTTTACAGTAGATGTTGAGGATACAACAGGTGCAGGCGACGCATTTCTGGCTGGTTTTGTGCGGCAGTTGTGCAAGCATGGAATTAAGAATCTAGCCGATCCCAAAATAGCCCAAAAAATTGTAACTTATGCCAGTGCGGTAGGTGCGATGACAGCGATGAAACCGGGGGCAATTAGATCTCAACCTACTGCGGCTGAAGTAGAAGCTTTCTTATATTTGTACAAAAATTAGAGCCGCAAACCTATCAGTATGGAAACGGAGAGGGGGCTAAATTTGGTTCAGAAACTCGGTTAATTAGCAAAAAAAATAACTCTTATACTAAATCCGCCTTAAAAAACCTCGATCGGACTAGGCGATTGGAATCGGTACTATACAAACTCTCCTCCTAGCGGAGAGAAATTAAGAAATAAAGAGGTATTTAAGTTAAGCCAGATTTAGTATTATATGTTTTATTGGGGGCAATTAACCCCAGATCAGATGAATTCTAATTTGGCGCAAGATTACCTCTAACGGCTGCGAAGCATCTATGATAATTGCATCTTCTGGTTCTTCGAGATTGTCTAACTGACTTAACAATAAGTCTGCTTTCATGTAGTGATTTTCGCGACTTGTTAATCGGGCTGCCAATAGCTCAAAAGAACATTTCAGATAAACTATGTTCATTCGCTTTTGGTCTCGGTAGAGCATTTCGCGGTAAGATGTTTTTAAAGCAGAACAAGCCAAAACCACATTTTTATTTTCTAACAGCCATCTGTCTATTGTAGCTTGCAATTGTAATAGCCAAGGAAGGCGATCCGCATCTTCTAAAGGAATCCCCAGACTCATTTTCTCGATATTAGCTGATGGGTGAAAATCGTCGGCATCGCTGAAATCCCAGTTGAGAGATTGCGCCAGCAACTTGCCAACAGTAGTTTTGCCTGAACCGGAGACTCCCATCACAATCGTAATCATAGCGCCTATTTACCGAAATACTTGTAATTTGATCGAGTTGGGCAACTTAAGAAACCGGGTTTCTTAAGTTGCCCGATGAATCATACAATTATAAACAATTCAACAAACCCAGTCTATTTCTAATTCTAGAGCAATTTTATTACCGAGTGGGTCTAATGAATTCACAATAATTAACTTGGGTTCTTCCCTAACTTTGTGATCCTAATATTACTTCTTGTTGCTGATTATCCGATCGCACTTGCAGCTAAAACCTCACTGCCAATCGGCTGGTACATCGGACTGGAGAAGGGGCGAAAGTCTCGCCAAGCGGCGGTCATCTTGCACAGCAAGCGGAACTGTAGCGGCGTTGGGGGTTCATTGAGGCGATCGACTTGTACGCAAACCAATTCTGGATGCTGCGAAATAATTTCAAAAATATCATCCACAAGATAGCGCTGACAATAGCCGACAATCCAGTGATCTTTAGTACACAGAAGCAGACGGGAAACGCGCGGATTTTGAAATTCGTGGGCTAAGTACAAAAATTCGCCCACTTGAAGCCGATTAATCCGTTCAATTGCCGACTTTGAAAGGTATCGCAGTCCATCTGCAAAAAAATGGATACAGTAACGTCCATTTTCATCGGGTTCGAGACAAGGGAACACCTCAAATTTATCAGTTACCCGTTTGCCTCCGCTGCGCGCCAATAAAGCAATTGGGTCATGTTCGTGTTCAGGGATATTCAACCATTGTACAAATTCAGGGTAGTCAGGGCGCGATCGCGACATCACTCGATTAGAAAACAACGAAAACAGTTTCTGTGAAGTGTAAACATTATTGAAATTCGGGAAAGATGGCAAGGGTTGAAACCCGCACTTAAGTTTCGCTTCTAGAACACCATTTGTATAATTGAACTGGTATTCTTTACCGTTAAACGTCAATCGACCAATCGGAAACCAAGAGCCGCCGTTTGGGTCTTTCCAAGCCAAAAATAGTGTTTTCAAAGCAAATCTCCTGTCAATTCAAGTAGGGTGCGCCGTGTGCACTGCACAAACACAACTCACCCACACGGCTTAAAAAATGTTTACCCGATCGACCCTTGACACTTTCCTCTCAAAATGAGAGTATGAGTATACAAACAGGACTTATACTAAATCCGAGTTTACCACCCCTGTTATAAATATTCCGTCATTGCGAGGGAAGCGAAGCAATCGCTTGCATCTCTGCGATTGCTTTGCTTCCCTCGCAATGACAATAAAGGGGATGCCTAACCCGGATTTGGTATAACGCTGCATAACCGAACTTTGACATCACCTGTAGAGTTCTGGTGGACAGCGATCGCTCTATAGATAAAATCTGTGAGTAAGTCCTGTATAAAGTGATGGAATAAGCCACGTTAGGGAAGCGAAAGAGATGCAATACAAAACCACCAAAAAGCTAAAAACAAATGCACCCAATTTCGATCCGCAACCTCCGTAATGATGCTGCTAAGTACCCGGATGTCAAAAACCAAATTGAGATTTGGAAAGAAACTGTCAACAAAGCGGAATGGCAGAATTTGGAGGATGTTCGCAAAATTTATCGGGATGCTGAAGCAGTAGGAAACTTTACCGTCTTTAATATCAAAGGCAACGACTATCGCCTGATTGTTGGGATTAACTATGAGAACCAAACTGTTTTCTACAAATATTTCCTAACCCACTCTGAATACGACAAAGAAAAATGGAAAAATGACCCTTACTTTTGACCGAACGACTTACAGCAACTTGCTCGCAGAAATTGCTCCAAAGGCGATCGAAACTGAAGAAGAATACGATCGCCTCCTAGCAGTTGCAGAAAGGCTAACATTTGCTAAAAACCTCACTCCAGAGGAGAAAGTTTTATACAAGTTGTTAGTCACTTTGATAGAAGTTTACGAGACAGAAAACTATCCGATAGACAAATCAGAACCTCATGAGATTTTGCAACATATCATGGAATCCAGCGGCACCCGCCAAGCAGACTTGGTAGGTATCATTGGATCTAGCGGCGTAGTATCTGAAGTTGTGAACGGCAAGCGATCCATTAGCAAAGCACAAGCTAAGGCACTCGGCGATTATTTTCAAATCTCACCTAGCTTGTTCATTTAATTTAAGATGAATCGATCGGTTACGATCTAATTCCATGTCTTGTAGGGGCGGCTTGGGCGACAATAATCGCCTAGAATCGACAATACAATAAACCCGCCCCCCAGATCGAGACTAATCGATCGAACATAATATAAGGTGCGTCATATCCCAAACCCTCGATAAATTCTAGAGTGAAAGTCTGACGCACCCTACAACTGGTAGAAAGCAACTTCTAACACAGGAATTCGCGTGGATCGGTGACATACCCAGTCAGGGCAGAAGCCGCCGCCGTATAAGGCGAAGCTAGATAAACTTGCGCTTCTTTATTTCCCATCCGACCGGGGAAATTGCGGTTAGTTGTAGACACGCAAATTTCGGGTTCATTCATCCGCCCGAAAGTATCTTTTGGCCCGCCCAAACAAGCGGCGCAAGAAGGCGCTGCGGGTTCGATGCAGCCTGCAGCTAAGAAGATTTCCGAAAGCGTTTGACCCTCGTATTTTGTGACAAACAAATCTTCGTAAACTTTCTGAGTTGCTGGTACTAAATAAGTCGGAACTTTGACTTGATTTCCTTTCAGAATGCGGGCGGCATTCAGAAAGTCGGAGGTTTTGCCGCCGGTGCAGGAACCGATGTAAACTCGATCGATCTTGACATCGCGGCAGTTGCGGGCTAAGTCGCGGTTGTCGGGAGAGTGCGGTTTGGCGACAACTGGTTCTAATTTGCTGACATCGTAGGTGCGATCGCTATAAAATCTAGCATCCCCATCGCTGTAAAATGAATCGAAGGGTCTGTCAGTCCGCGAAGTAACGTAATCAAACGTAGTTTTGTCGGGCGCAACCGTGCCGTTTTTACCGCCAGCTTCAATCACCATATTGCACAGCGTCATCCGTTCTTCCATCGTCAAACGCTCAACTGTATCGCCGGCAAATTCCATCGTCCGGTAGTTAGCACCAGCAACGCTAATATCACCAATAATCTGCAAAATCAGGTCTTTTGCTAACAAATAATCCGGCAGTTCACCGTTGAACACAAAGCGCATCGTCGCCGGAACTTTGATTAACAGTTTGCCGGTTCCCATGATAAAAGCCGCGTCTGTATTGCCGATACCGGTGGCAAATTGTCCGAAAGCGCCGGCATTACAGGTGTGGGAATCGGTGCCGAAGAGCACTTCGCCCGGCCGAGTGTGGCCTTCTTGTGCTAGGGCGATGTGGCAAACTCCTTTGTAGTCGGGATTTGCTTTGAAGTCCGATCGATCCGTGATGTCGTAAAAGTATTTTATCCCTTGTTCTTTGGCAAAATCGCGGAGAATATCAACGTTGCGGTTAGCGCGTTCGTCGTTGGTGAAAATGTAGTGGTCGGGAATGAGGACGATTTTGTCGGGATTCCAGACTTTAGCATTCTCACCGAATTCGCGTTTGAAAACGCCGATGGTGCCGGGCCCGCAGACATCGTGGGTCATCAGCACGTCTGTTTCTACCCAAATGTTTTCTCCGGGTTCGACTTTAGTGCGGCCTGATGCTTTGGCTAATATTTTTTCGGTCAGAGTCATTCCCATAGTTCGATCGCTCTTTTTTATTAGATGCTACATAGTGTATTGTACGAAACATCGCCTGATGTTGACAGGTAATTTATCAACTAAAGATTTTCTTCAATCTCAAATCTCAAATCTCAAATCGCTTGACTGCCATTAGCACAAAAAAAAAATTATGCAAGTCACTCGATTATGTGACTGGTAACTAACAGCTAGTCAGTGTTATTGTTAGTGATTATTTAACAATAGTCCGGACAGTTTTTATATAGCCCAATGGCTTATGCTCGCTTGACTTTGAGCCACTGTGGATAATTAAATCAATGTCAGCTCCACCCCTGACTTACATTTAATTCGACTTTTTTACGATCCTTGCCCTGTAAAGCTTGTAGTATCGTTCCAAAAACTGTCCGGAGTATTGATTTAAGAAAAGCAACTTAAATCAGGGACTGTCAAAAATCTCAGAGTGCATTTCTACAGTTGTAGACCTCAACCAGAGTGAAATGAGCAAGATACCCGCATCGCAATGGTATCTACTTTCGCCATTGTCACCTTGTATGCCACTGGAGATAATTCCCATGAATTCACAGACACAAATCAATCAAATCTTGGATCGGGTAGGGGCGATAGTTGTGGAAATTGCAGGCGAAGTGCAATTCATGACTCAACGGGCAGAAGAACTTTTGAGCCAGTATTTTTTACACCGCATTCCCTACTCCTTGCCAGAATCCTTACAACATTGGTTCAAGGATCAAATTTCGCGACTCACGTTCAACGGTGATATTCCATCTCGCTGTTTGCCCTTGCACATTCAACAAGCAGGAAAACAGTTGATAGTCCGTCTGATGCCCGATCGCATCAAAGAGCAATATCTCTTGCTGTTGGAGGAAGAAGAACTGCAATCATTCTCTATTTCCGCCCTGGAATTGCTAGGACTCACCAAACGCGAGGCGGAGGTTTTATTCTGGATTGCCAAAGATAAAAGCAATGCAGCAATCGCTAAAGCGATCGGTTGCAGTGAAGGAACAGTACGAAAACATCTGGAACATCTTTACGGGAAACTAAGCGTACAAACCCGGACGGCTGCTGTGATGGTTGCTCTGGAAAAATTGGGGTTGTTCAACGGGGAATTTGTTGCAATATCTTCATAATCCTATACGCGGATCGTCGTATTGCTCTCAAAGTTTATTTTGAGGAATATGGGATCAAACGCTATACGGAGTCTCTAAACTGTGCCAAACAAAAATCCACTACGGAGGTAAAAATGGAAACCAATAATGTAGATGCAACGGTCGATTTTGTCGATGTCGGTGTTCAGAAACAGGATTCGGCAGCTCGCGAAGGTCAATCTGATGCTAAACCAGGCATCGAAAATGAAACCTTACTTCACACGCTACGCGCATCATCGATGTTCTCTGTGGAAAACAAAGAAGTTTTACCTCAAAAAAGCCAAGAAGATGCAACAGTCGATTTTGTTGATGTCGCTGCACTGAAACAAGAATCGGCAGCTCGCGAAGGTCAATCTGATGCTCAACCGGGCATCGAAAATCAAACATTCCTTCACACCCTACGTGCATCATCGATGTTCTCTGTGGAAAACAAAGAAGTTTTACCTGAATTTACCCGTTCCAACACAGGGACATAGAACCGTATTCATTCGCAATTACTCATTGTAAGAGGTGGAATATGCTCACAATTTGCAACAAATATACATCTGGTGTTTGGGTAGCTATTATGTACTATCGCCCCAACTGTCCAGATGGTGGAAATTGGGCAAAAAAAGGTTGGTGGCGGCTCAATCCTGGCGAATGCAAAGTGGTGTATGGGGGTAGTTTGCGTAGTCTGAATCGCTACTACTGCTACTATGCTGAGGCTGATAACGGAGCAAGTTGGGCAGGGCCTTACGTGAGGCCTGTCCCTCCACAAACATTTGACTGGTGTGAGTGGACAAGCAGCACCCAAGCAACTAATGTAGGCTTCCGGTTGCTTGATATTAACAGTTACGACAATTTCACGCTGAATTTGACAGCATAAATCTGAGTGGCGTTGTCAAGTTAAATTTTTATTCTAAATTTAACTTGACAAATCTATCCAAATATACCTCTCCAATAATCATTGTGGAACAGGCATCCTGCCTGTTCAAGACTGCCTTTTCTGGAGAAGTCTAATAGGAATCGTAACAGTTACATAAGTTGTTGCAATATCTTCATAATCATATACGCGGATCGTCGTATTGCTTGCCAAATGAATTTGGATGATTATGAGATAGAAAGCCGTTATTCAGCTTCGGCACATAGCGATAAACTACTTCCCATTAACGTTAAATAACAAGGAAACAAACCATGTCTTCTACCACAGAAATTTTTGTATCGAATTCTCAGCTAGAGCTTCCCACAATTCAGGAAAGCCAAGAGGCTAACCTTGAAGAGGTGCGTCAACTGGGCGCGCCTCAAGATGGAGCTTCGCCCGCAATATTGTTTGGTAATGGCTACGCTTATCGCCATGACTGGGGGTTCAAGAAAGGACAGCACATCTTGCCTCTCAATTGGGGCTTAATCACACCCAACTCTCTCGTCTTCGTTGCGATCGGCGAAGGTGTTTCTCCAAATACCACGGCTGGAAAGAAGATTGGTGAGGCTCGATATACTCTCCATAACGTTTCCCCACAAAATGGTGTAGTCAAGATTTGGGTCAACATCGAGTGGGAACACAGCCTGATTCGGCTCTATGCTGACTATTTCGTATTCAACCCTTAGAAGCATGGATTAAATACAGGGCTGTTTCTTGACAAGTCACAGCCTGGGAATTCCATAAATCTCTTTGCCAACTCAACGCATTATCCAACTCTAAATAAGAGGTATTTTATGTCTCAACAACCTAGTTTTCCTATCCCAGAAACTGCCCAAGCTGATGAAACAACAGGGCGTTACATTATTACTTTCCGCGATGATGCGGTGATAGAAGCGTTAGACCTTCTGAACGACCAAACTGGCATCACAGGCCTGGCAAACGCTGCCGATTTCCCCGACTCTGCTCTAGACTTGAGCCAAATTGAAGCAGCAGGGGGAGCGGTGTTTCCCACTCTCGGCGTTGCCGTTGTTTCCTTAGACGAAGGGGGTTTCAGCAGCATCATGACCTCAGTGGGAGAGAATTCTGCTATCCTGGCGATCGAACCGGAGAGCACTTTCTACGCCATTAGCGATGGGTTGTCGGCAGACTACCTGCGGGGCTATCGCGATGCGGTGGATAACCTGTACGAGAAAGCCACTAATACAGAGGTAGCAGACATCCAGAAACAAGAATGTTTTGCTGATGATAGCGAGTTTACTTGGGGTCTGAAGGCAACGAAGGCGATGAAGTCTCTGTTGAGTGGTAGCGGAATCAAAGTTGCGGTGCTGGATACGGGGATGGATCTATTACATCCCGACTTCGCGGGTCGATCGATCGTATCGCAGTCCTTCGTACCGGGGGAGGACGTACAAGATGGCCACAGTCATGGCACGCACTGCATTGGGACAGCCTGCGGGTTCAAGGATCTTAACGGCCGCAGGTACGGGGTCGCTCACAAATCGACCATTTATGTCGGTAAAGTGCTGAGCAATGCCGGTAGTGGCGCTAGTGGCTGGATTCTGGCTGGCATGGAATGGGCGATCGCCAACGGCTGTCAAGTGATCTCAATGTCATTAGGAAACACCACTCGAACACCGTCTACTGCTTACGAAACTGTGGGCCGCCGGGCACTGCAAAATGGGTGTCTGATCGTGGCAGCCGCCGGCAATAACGGACGAACCGGAGGAACCGTCGGACAACCAGCCAATAGCCCGTCGATTATGGCTGTTGCAGCGATCGATAACTGCGTCCAAGTGGCTGACTTCTCGGCTACCTCTGACCTAATTCAAGGAACTAAAGTCGATATCGCCGCTCCAGGAGTGAAAGTATACTCATCAGTGCCTATGAATAAAGGGCGTTATGCTGCTTACAATGGCACTAGCATGGCTACACCGCACGTGGCTGGGCTCGCGGCCTTGTATGCCGAATCGACTGGTAAACGAGGTGCTGAACTTTGGCAATTGCTGACTTCCTATGCTATGGCGCTACCGTTGCCAAATACTCGTGTCGGAAGCGGTTTAGTACAAGCTCCGTAATGCAGAATACCCAAATCCCCGCAGCACTTTAAGCCTGCGGGGATTTAACAGAAGACAATTTACAATACCGCAATGGATTTGCTCCAAAGGATGCTAAATATGTCTGACGAACAAGTACAGCGCATCATAGTGACTGTTGACGACCAAAACATATCGGTAATTCAATCGGTTGTCACTGCCTTACAATCGGCGGGAATGAAAGTGGAGCAGGTGTTAGCTGTTACTGGCATCATTACTGGAGAAGTTTCTCAGTCGAAGCTAGAAAGACTAAAGAGCGTACCGGGCGTGGCTAGTGTCGAGATCGATCGAGAAATGCAGGCAATTTAAACCTATTATTTAGGGGTGAGTAGATCCAGTTTTGCTAACCCCAAATAGCGAATGCCTTCCGGTGTCACATCAAAGCGACAGGGCAAAATTTCTACACCTGCACTAATTGCCTGTCTGAACAATTCTCCGTAAAGGCGATCGGCACTATCCCCCGGAGCAAAATCAATACAATCTCCGCGATTAATAAAATACAGCATTACAGCCCTCGAACCCTGCCGCACCACTTCTATCAATTCTCTCAAATGTTTCTGTCCCCTCTCCGTCACTGTATCGGGAAATAAAGCCAACTCCTCTTTTACCCAAGTTGTATTTTTTACTTCCAGAAAAATCGGTTTTTCCTCACCAGTTAGCCAAAAATCCACTCTACTTTTTTTATCACTGCCGTAAACAACCTCCGGTTGAATTAAACTGTAATTGCCCAACTCTGGAAACAATTTCAATTCCAAAGCTAATTTAACTACTCGATTTGGCAACCCAGTATTAACTCCCACCCAAGTTGGCACAGTGTCGCAAACTTTAATTAATTCCCAAGTATAAGCTAACTCGCGTTTAGGATTGTCGCTGGGAGATACTAGCACTGGATTGCCCGGAATGTAAACACCAGTCATCGGGCCAGTATTTGGACAGTGCGCGGTGATTATTTCTCCAGAATCTAGTTCTATTTCGGCAAAAAATCGCTTGTACCGCTTGATTAAAATGCCGGGTAAAAGAGGGGGATATTTGTAAATTAAGTCAGTCATTCTATTTTAGATTTTAGATTGAGGAATCCTAGCATGAAACGACGGTTTGTAGTTTAGGGAGGCTTACTTATTCATTCATTCTTTGTTTCATATCCTTTGCAGCTAAAGTATAACCTCCATCAGCACCGTCTATAAAATGTACTTGGCGACCGTTGCGTTCAAAGAGCAAACAAGTCATCAACGCTCTGTCAGCAACGTGCAAACCGTAAACCAGCTTGCCTTCTCGGTAATTATTTTCCAAGTACGCCGTCAATTTTTTTCGCTGCCACCCATTCCCCGAAATTACCATTCTCAACATATCATCAAATTTGCGGTAATCCGTAGCGGCGATCGCAATATCTTTATAAACTCCCCAATCTAACTCTTCTGTCTTAACTTTTAAATTCATTAGCAGCGAGCCAAGTGCCGTCTCTAACTGTATTTTTGATAAATCTCTCTGGCGGTCAAACCAACTAGCATTGTACGCTTTAACTTGAATTTCTTTGATCAGCTTTTTGCTATTCAATGTCAAATTAAGATTTTTACCATTAATAGGATTTAAACAATCTTCCTGACCGTAAATGGATTCGATTTTTTCTAAAATATTTCTATAACGTTGATGGTTCTGCTGATCCAAATCCGATCGCACCATTACCAGCAGCGTTACTATTTCCCCGTACTTGCTGGGAATATCCTGCCATCGGCACTCCAATCCCGAAAAATCGGCTGTTGCAGAAATGCCCTTATTTTTAATAGTGTAAATATTACCAGCAGCAGGGTCTTTAATAAGTTCAGTAGCACGGGTTAAGCCGCCGCCAACAAAAACAGCTTGGCTGTAATTTTCCGAAACTTTAAACTTAGCTATTTTAACTGGGTAATTAGCTGCTACCACAACTTTAACCGGCACAGCCCCAACTCGCAAATCCATGTCAAATTGAGTCTTAGCCATTTGTTGAGTGGCGAGCAAAGCAATCTTAGCAGCGGGTAAAAGCGATGGGCCCATTAAAAGAGTAGCGCCGTCGCCACCAAAGACAAAGGGAATTTCTATTTTGCCTGCTACATTCAAAACAGCAACGATCGAACTAGCCCCCAATAAGTTAACTTCTTTGTATTTTCCAGCTTCAATCGCTTTGGTAGAACCGCGAATATCTGTGACAATAATGTACCAGTCATCGGGTACATCCACAAAATTCCGCAAGTCAGTAATATCGATAAAATTTTCCAGTAAACGCAATTCGGAATAGAAGTTTTCTGAATTCATGATATGATTCTCCCGATTCGCGATTAAAATAAGTGAATCCTTTTAGCATTAGCGTTTGTAACCATTTGTGTCCCAATTACAGAAGCCCTCTCGTTCCCTCGCAGGGATTGCCGGCATTGTCGCAGTCGCCACTCTAATTAGCAAAGTCTTTGGATTGGTGCGCCAAATTGCGATCGCCGCAGCCTTTGGAGTCGGTGTCGCCGTCGATGCCTACAACTACGCCTACGTCATCCCTGGTTTCTTATTTATTTTGCTGGGAGGGATTAACGGGCCATTTCACAGCGCCATAGTCAGTGTTTTAGCCCGCCGGGATAAAAAAGAAGCAGCACCCTTAGTCGAGACTATCACCACCTTAGTCGGGGGCTTGTTGCTGTTGGTGACGATCGCTTTAATTATTTTTGCAGATCCGCTGATCGATTTGGTGGCACCGGGATTAAATAGAACAGCAGAAGGTTTACAAATTAAAGCAATTGCCGTCCAGCAATTTCGGATTATGGCACCGATGGCATTACTTTCAGGCTTAATCGGCATTGGTTTCGGCACTCTCAACGCCGCCGATATGTACTGGTTGCCTTCGATTAGTCCTTTATTTTCCAGCGTTGCACTTGTCGGCGGTTTGGGGGTTCTCGCACTGCAACTCGGAGACAAAATTATTCAGCCGGAATACGCACTAATGGGCGGCCTAGTGTTAGCTTGGGGAACTTTAGCGGGCGCAGTTTTGCAGTGGTTGGTGCAACTGGTGGCGCAGTGGCGCGCGGGCTTGGGAACATTGCGTTTGCGGTTTAATTTTCAACGGCCCGGAGTGCAAGAAGTAATTAAGGTGATGGTTCCTGCTACCTTATCATCAGGAATGCTGCAAATTAATGTCTATACTGACCTCTTTTTTGCATCCTACATCCCTCAAGCTGCCTCTGCGTTGGGTTACAGTGGCTTGTTAGTTATGACGCCTTTAGGCATCATTTCTAATGTAATTTTAGTGCCATTTTTACCCATATTTTCTCGCCTCACCGATCCGATAGATTGGCCGGAATTAAAAGATCGAATTCGTCAATCTTTAGTTTTGACCGCCCTTACGATGCTGCCCCTGAGCGCTTTAATGGTAACGCTGGCTGGGCCGATCGTCCGCGTTGTTTACGAACGCTATGCTTTCGATCGGTCAGCGTCGCAGTTTGTCACGCCGATATTGATGGCTTACAGTATTGGAATGTTTGTGTATTTGGGACGCGACGTTTTGGTACGGGTATTTTACGCTTTGGGAGACGGGGAAACCCCTTTTCGCATCAGTATAATCAATATCTTTTTAAACGGTCTTTTGGATTATTTGTTGGTTGGAGCTTTTGGGGCGCCCGGATTAGTTTTGGCGACGGTGGGAGTGAATCTTATTTCGATGATTATGCTTTTGTACTGTTTAGATAAAAAGCTGGGTGGCCTGCCTTGGGGGGAGTGGAGTTTGCCTTTTCTGGGGTTAACTTCTGGCAGTTGTCTAACTGCTTTCGTTACCTTGGCTACTCTGCAAGCCTGTCAAAGAGTTTTGGGTACTGAAGGTTTGGTAATTCAATTAGTGCAGTTGAGTGTGGCAAGTTTTGTAGGGTTAGGAGTTTTTGCCGTGTTTATCAGTCAGATGAAGTTGCCGGAAGTTGATATGTTTGTCGATCGCATTCGGGGCCGTTTTCGCAAATAAATCGGAAAAGCTAAAACCGGAATTTTACATGAGAAGTCTCGATAGACAGACAAGACTTTGCGATTTGCGAGGTTTATTTGCTAGGAACCCCACGCCTCGTGAATGTTGCCGTAGTCGTTAATGGCATACTCTATTTGCAGCATCAAGCGCGGTTTCTCAGTTGGCTGCGTTCCTTTGTGAAAGCAAAGGGGATTTTCTACAAAGCCAAAACCAGCTTTTCCGCAGACATTTACCACATTTTGGGCACCGTAACATTCAACAATCTTTTCGTCGTCGATGTTTGCACAGCGCGTGCCTATAAGTTGGTGCAGCAACTTTTTGTCCTTGTGAGTTCCGCGAATGTAAGCGTGCGGCCCGCTGGAAATATCGACATCCGTAAGGTAGAAGAAAAATTTAATGAACCGATAGTCGTCTAAATCGTAGTGAAATACTTGGGCGGCCTCACGCTGCTGGACATGAGTTCCTGCAACGGGAAAACTCCACGATATTTCACTTCCCATGTGTACTGCTTGGGCACCTAGAAATTTAGCTGCAATAGCCAATATGCCGGGGTCTTTTTCCAGTTTTTTGAGAGTTGAAGATAGCTTGCTGTTGCTCATGTAGCTGCAAAGGCGGGAGTTTTTGGGCAAGTTTGCACCGACTTGTTCTGTTCCTTTACAGCGCCAGGGACGCTTCAAATCTCTGTTAATGTAGCAAACGGTAGAACTGGCAAATTCCAAAAGTTCTTGAACTACATCTTCAGGTAGCTGGAGACCCTGATAGCAACTGTCAGTTTCGATAGTGGCAGCGATCGAATTTACATCCAAATTTCCCAAAATCGAAGATTCTTCTCGGCCAATTTCACGGGGTTTAGTTGGACTCTTCAACAACATCGCTGCCCAGTCGCGTACAATCTCGAAACGAGCAAACTTTCGCATTAAAACAGTCGGGGGTCTTGAGTCAGACATTGATAGTTTTTAAGGCAATAGTTGGAAAGCTTAGACCATAATTTTTCCGGAGATTGAATCAGGGTTGTATTCATCGGTTGCAGTAGACCTCTTGCAAAAAAAATCTATGCTATAATAGAAGGTTTTCAATTTAATCCCCCTAGAGCTAACTCATAATTAT